>CAITDZ010000127.1 GCA_903891285.1 uncultured Solirubrobacterales bacterium | reverse complement strand
TCGCCGCTCAAGACCCCGTCGAGGTCATGGGTGGTGAGCTTGATCCGGTGGTCGGTCACCCGACCCTGGGGGAAGTTGTAGGTCCGCACCTTCTCCGAACGCATCCCCGACCCGACCTGGGAGCGCCGCTCCGAGGCAATCGCCTCCTGCTGCTCGGCGAGCTCCCTCTCGTAGAGCCTCGCCCTCAGGACCTTCATCGCCTTCTCCCGGTTCTGGAGCTGTGACTTCTCGTCCTGCATCGAGACGACGATCCCGCTGGGCAGGTGGGTTATCCGGACGGCAGAGTCGGTCGTGTTGACCGACTGCCCACCCGGTCCCGAGGAGCGGTAGACGTCTATCTCCAGATCGGCCGGATCGATCTCGACCTCGACCTCCTCCGCCTCGGGGAGCACGGCGACGGTCGCGGTCGATGTATGGATCCTCCCCTGCGACTCCGTCTCCGGAACCCGCTGGACCCGGTGGGTGCCCGCCTCGAACTTGAACACGGAGTAGGCGCCGTCACCCGTGACCTCGAAGGTCACCTCGCGAAACCCGCCGTGCTCGGCCGGCGACTGGGCGATCACCTCGGTGCCGAATCCACGGGACCCCGCGTACCGGGTAAGCATCCGCAGCAGGTCGCCCGCGAAGATCGCCGCCTCGTCGCCGCCGGTCCCGGCCCGGACCTCGACGATCACGTTCTTGGCGTCGTTCGGGTCCCCCTCGACCATCGCCAGGCGGATCTCCTCCGCAAGCCGATCCAGCTCGGCCGGTGCCTCCCTCGAGACCTTCTGGATCTCTTCGTCGCCATCCCCCTCCTCGAGCAGCTCCCGGGCCCCGGCGAGGTCGTCCGACACCCTCCGATACTCCAGGGCGAGCGCCCGTGCCCGGTCGATCCGACCGTACTCCCTGCCGAGCTCGGCGTAACGGGCCCGATCGGCAATCACCTCGGGATCGGACATCTCGGCTTCGAGCTCGGCGTGGCGAGCCTCTATCCGGTCGATCAGGGAGTCGATCAACTGGTCGGCGGAGCCGCTCAAGGTCCCGCCTCCCTGCTGGAGCACGTCCGGGCGAGGCCGGGAAGGATCGAGAGCACCGACCCGGCTAGGACTTGGACCGCTTCGCGGCCCTGCGCTGGAAGCGCTCCACCCGACCGCCGGTATCGACCAGCTTCTGCTTGCCGGTGTAGAAAGGGTGACACTCGGAGCAGAGTTCGACGTGCAGGTCCGGTTTGGTCGACCTGGTCAGGAACTGGTTGCCACAGGAACAGGTGACATTGGCCAGCACGTATTCGGGGTGTATCTCGGTCTTCACTGCTTTCCAGTCTAGACCACCGGTTGGGGCCGATCGTCCGTTGCGGGGGAAGGAAAGGGCGCTCCCCGGGATTCTCCCCGATTTGCAGGCAGTTCCAAACGGAAGGTGCCGTTTTTCCGTCCGGGGCGGTGAACACAATGCCGGTGCACCCTGTCCGAGGAGAGGACCTCTTGTCCGGTGAGATATTCGATCAGGCGAGCCTTCGCAGCGCAAAGGCGCAGCGCTTCGCCGACGCCTTCGCCGGTTGTGGAGACTGGATCGAACCCCCACCCCGCCGCAGGCGAAGCCGGGAATTCGGTCCCTTCGACGGTGAGGCCCCGGAGCCCTTCGAGGCCGACTTCGGCAGGACCGGCCTGGACCGTACGGATCCGTACCGCCGGGCCGCCTGAGCGGGCCTCCTGCGGGACTCAGGTCTCGGTGTAGAGAGGCCCGTCGCCGCCCTCGGGGAGGGTCAGCCTTCCGCCCTTGGCGGTGATCGCACCGCACTGGACGCAGTTCGACGCCGTCACGTGGACGTCGACCACCTCGGCCTCGCTCTCGAGCTGGTCCTCCGGGATCTCGTAGACCTGCGCCGGGCACATCGAGACCCACGTCTGCGCCACCTCGCGGGGCACTTCGGTCTGGACCTTGACGTGGTTCGGTGCATCGTCGCGGGTCGCGTTCCCGGTGAGGAAGACCGATGAGAGCTTGTCGAAGGTGTACTCGCCGTCCGGCTTGGGGTACTTGTCCGCGGCGGAACCGATCTCCATCTTGTAGGAGGCATCGTCGTGGTTCTTCCAGTGGCCGCCGGGGAAAGCACCCTGGGTGATCGTCATCGCCGAGGCGATCGCGCCACCGACGAAGAACCCCTTGGTGAAGGGCTGGCTCGCGTTCCGCGCCCGGTAGAGGTCCTTCTCGATCATCGAGTTGTGGACCTTCTCGTCGTAGGCGGAGAAGTCGACGGAATCCTTCTCGAGGGCGTCGACGATCGCTTCCGCCGCGAACATGCCCGCGTGCATCGCGTAGTGGACACCCTTCAGCTCGGCGACGTTGACCATGCCCGCCGAATCACCGGCGATGCACATGCCGGGAACCGCAAGGCGCTTCGGCATCGACCAATAGCCGCCGGCCGGAATCGTTTTGGCACCCCAGCCGACCCGCTTGCCGCCCTTGAGGATCTTCTTGATGAAGGGGTGCAGCTTGAACTGCTGGAGGATGTCGTGGACCGAGAGGGTTGCGTCGGTGTAGTCGAGGCCGACCACGAAGCCGATGCAGAGCTTGTTCTCCTCCATCGGGTAGATGAACGACCCACCGAACTCCTTGTACTTGGCCTGGGGCCGAAGCGGCCAGCCCATCGTGTGGATGACCTTGTCGAGGGGCTCCTCGACCTCCCAGATCTCCTTGACACCGAGCTCCCAGCGCTGCGGGTCGAGGCCACCGATGTCGAAATGCTCGAGGGCTGCGTAGGTGAGATGCCCGATCGTCCCCTCGGAGAGGACGGTCGCCTCGGCGACCAGGTCCGATCCGGGCTCGAAGTTCGCCAGCTCTTCGCCCTTCTTGCCCCGACCCCGGTCGCCGGAACGAACTCCCTTGACGACCTGGTCCTCGACCAATAGCTGGTCGGCTGCGGTCTCGGTGAGGATGTAAGCGCCCTTCTCCTCCGCCTTCTCGGCGAGGAAGCGGGTCAGCTTGGAGACCGAGGTGACGTAGTTCCCCTTGTTGTGGAAGTTCGGCGGCATCGGCTTGAGGGGGAATGCCTGCTTCGGGGTGAGAACGTAGACCCCTTCCTTCTCCACCTCGCGGTAGACCGGCCACTCGGACTTGTCCAGGTCCGGGAAGAGCTCCTCCATCGCCGACGGCCGCATGTTCGCTCCCGACATCTCATGGGCTCCGACGACCTTCCCCTTCTCGACGACCGCCACCGGTACCTCGCCGAGGCGCTCGGCCAGCTCCGGCCGGTCCTCGAGCAGCTGGAGGACCTTGTTGGCGCAGGCGAGTCCGGCCGGTCCGGCACCGACGATCGCGACCCCGACCTCGATCCGCTCGTCCTCGGGATCGGTCGGCTTCGAGATGACTTTCTCGGAGTCGAACGGGGGCGGGTATGCGGCGGGTGCGATCGGGGGCATCTGGCCGGTCCTTTCGTTCTTTGTCTCTTGGCTGGTCGGGGGTGCTCGGGGTGGACCCTTCGGGCGGGTCCGGTCGGACCCGCCCTCGGGACTCCGTTGCCTCTAGCCCTTGCGGGCCTTCAGGGCCTCGGTCAGCTTCGGCATGATCTTGTTCAGGTCGCCGACCACGCCGAGGTCAGAGAACTCGAAGATCGGCGCGTTCGGATCCTTGTTGATCGCGATGATCGTCTCTGAGTTCTGCATGCCGACCTTGTGCTGGATCGCCCCCGATACCCCTACCGCGAGGTAGAGCTTAGGGGCGACCGTCTTGCCGGTCTGGCCGATCTGGGCCGCGTAGGGGTACCAGCCGGCGTCGACTACGGCACGGGTCGCTGCCACGGCGCCGTTGTCGAAGGCGTCGGCCAGCTGCTCGCAGGCCTCGAAGCCCTCGGCCGAACCGAGACCACGGCCGCCTCCGACCAGGATGTCGGCTGCCTCGATGTCGACGTCGGCGCCGCGCTGCTCGCCCCGCTGGATCATCTCGGCCTTGGTCGACCATTCCGACAGGTCCACGTCGACGTCGACCACTTCGGCCGTACCGCCCTTCTCCTCGATGTCGAAGGCGTTCAGCCGCCCGATGATGATTCCGGGCTCCCCGACGTAGCCGACATCGGCGATCTGGGAGTCCTGGAGGATCGGGCGCTCGGCGATGAGCTTGCCGTCCGCCACCTTGACGCTGGTCACCTCCATCGTCACGCCGGCGTCGAGCCGTGCAGTCAGGCCGGCACCGATCTCGAATCCGAGCAGCCCACCGCCGAACAGTGCGTAGGAGAAGCCGTCGTCCTGGATCACCTTCGCCATCACGTCGACGATCGGTTGTGCGAGGCCTTCCGGCACGTCCTTGGCCCGGTAGACCTTGGCCACGCCGTAGTTGCCGAGGGCCTGGGCCTGCTCGTCGGAGACATCCCCGACTACGACCGCCGCGGCTTCACTGCCGAGTTCACCGGCCAGACCGGAGGCCGCCGACAGGGCTCCCAGCGAGTTCTTGTTGAAGTTGCCCTCACCGTCGTGCAGGGCATAAACGAGTATTCCGCCCATTCAGATCAGCTTCCTTTCGTCGAGCCAGGTGACGATCTTGTCGACCGTCTCGGCAGTGTCTTCGTCTTCGATGATTTCGCCAGCCTCCTTCGCCGGAGGCTCGTTCAGCGCAGTCACCGTGGTCTTCGAACCGGCCTCGCCAACCTCGGAGGCGTCGAGACCGACGTCCGAAGATGCCTTCGTGTCAACCGGCTTCTTCTTCGCCCCCATGATCGCCTTGAGACTCGGGTAGCGGGGTTCGTTGATCGCGTCACCGACCGAGATCACGGCCGGCATCGTCAACGCGACGGTGTCGTAGCCGTACTCGGCCTGGCGCTCGCACTTGAGCTTGTCGCCTTCGACCTCGATCCCGACCACCTGGGTCAGCGAGGGCATCTTCAGGTGCTCGGCCACGACGGCACCGATCGTGTAGCACTCGCCATCATCGGACTGCTGTCCGAGAAGGACCAGGTCCGGGCTTTCGGCCTCGAGGACCTTTGCCAGGGCCTTGCCAGTGGCGCATACGTCGGAGCCGGCCAGGGCGTCGTCACAGAGATGGACCGACCGGTCAGCTCCGAGGGCGACCGCTTTCTGCAGCGCCCGCTGGGCACCTTCGGGACCCATGGTTACGGCAACGACCTCATCGACCTCGAGGTCATCCCCTTCCTTGAACCTGACAGCCGCTTCGACCGCGTGCGTGTCGAAGGGGTTGAGCGTGCTCTCGCCGCTGCGATCGAGCCACATCGTGGATGGGTCGATCCGCTTCTGCACCGCGGCATCCGGCACGTCTTTCACCAGAACACAGATCTTCACTGAAATCCTCCTGGTCTAGGGGTCTTCTGAGCGGGTCCTTTTGGCTTTGGATGGGCCTCTTGAACCGGCGGACTCGCGATCATACCGGGCCGGGCGGAAGATTGACTGACGAGTCAATCGGTGGTGCCGGTTAGCTCCGCACAGAGCTCGAAAAGCTCCCGGCGATCGTCTGCCGTCTCCCGGGTTCCGGGCAGCCTGTACTTCGGCCTCGGACGCCGATCCTCGTAGAAGAGGCCCCCCGGGGCTTCCTCGGCAGAGGCCCCGGCGAGCCAAGCAATCGTGTCGGCACCGGCCTCGGGACTCCTGAGCACCGGTCCCATGACCCGGTTGAACCGGGGCAGGGAGGAGGCGACGCCCGGGGTTGCCGCCCAGCCCGGATGCATCGAACAGCTCGTCGGCTCGAAGCGGAGGTCGAACTCGTCGGCCAGCATCACCTCGGCCCGCTTGGTGTGGGCGTAGACCTCGGTCGGGTCGTACTCACGCCGGTCGAGCTCGGGATCGGCGAGTGAGAAGCGGGAGGCGTACATCCCGCCCGAGGAGACCATCACGATCCTCGGATCGGAGCCCGCCTCGAGCGAGGGCATCAGCAGGCGGGAGAGGAGGAATGGCCCGAGGACGTTGGTCGCGAAGGTGAGTTCGAAGCCCTCCCCGGTCCGGACCTTCTCAGGCGGCATCACCCCGGCGTTGTTGACCAGTACGTCGAGCGGCTCATCCCACCCCAGCCAGGTCGCGGCAGCCTCCCGGACCGAAGCGAGCGAGGAGAGGTCGGCCACCAGCAGCTCCGGCTCGAGCGAGGCAACGGAGGCAACGGCCTGCCGTGCCTCCTCCCCCTTCTCCCGGTCCCTGCAGACCATCACCACTCGCGCGCCACCTTCCGCAAGCGTCACCGAGGTCGCCCGGCCGAGTCCGGCATTCGCCCCGGTGACCATCACCGTCCGGCCCCTGGCCGTTGGGGGGTCCCATCCGAGGGTCCTCCGCCTGACTTCGTAGCCGATGGAACTGAACCCGGGCAGGACCGTGAGGTCGAGGAGGCGATCGAGTGCGCCGGCGATCGGGGATCCGGGTCCGGTCACCTCAGGCCTGGCGATTCGATTCGACCCCGTCACGGATGAAGCCGACGATCTCCTCGGTCGAGGCCCCCGGGGTGAACACCTCGGCGACACCCGCCGCCTTCAGTTCCTCGATGTCGCGATTGGGGATCGTCCCCCCAACCGTGACCAGCACGTCATCGACCCCCTGCTCCCGGAGCAGTTCGAGGATCCGCGGTACCAGCGTCATGTGTGCGCCCGAGAGGATCGAGATCCCGATCGCGTCGGCATCCTCCTGGATCACGGTCTCGGCGATCTGCTCGGGCGTCTGGTGAAGACCGGTGTAGATCACCTCCATCCCGGCGTCACGCAGTGCCCGGGCGATGATCTTGGCGCCACGATCGTGGCCGTCGAGCCCCGGCTTCGCGACCACCACCCTGGTCTTCCTGCCCTGGGGCCTGCCCGGACCGGCTTCGGGAGCGCCGTCGATCACGATCCTCAGAAGACCGGGGTCTCCGAATAGGTCCCGAAGACGTCCTGGAGTGAGGAGACCATCTCGCCCTCGGTCGCCAATGCCCGGGAGGCCTCGATGATCGGGAACATCAGGTTCCCTTCGCCAGCGGCGACCTCCCTGAGCCGGGCCAGGGCCTCATCCACCTGGGCCTGGTCCCGTCGGCCGCGGGTGGCCTCGAGGCGTTCGAGCTGCTTCGCCTCGAGGGCCGGGTCGATGTGGAGGATCGGCATCTCTTCCTCATCCTCCTCGCGATAGGCGTTGACCCCCACAACCTGCCGCTGCCCGGCCTCGAGTTCCAGCTGGTATCGAAAGGCGGCTTCGCCGATCTCCCGCTGCGGGAAGTTCTGGCGGATCGCCTCGACCATCCCGCCCAGTTCATCGATCCGGCGGAAGTAGTCGTAGGCGTCGGCCTCCATCTCGTCGGTCAAGGACTCGACGAACCAGGAGCCACCGAGCGGATCCACCGTGTTCGCGACACCGGTCTCGTGGGCGATCACCTGCTGGGTCCGGAGCGCGAGTGCTACCGCGTCCTCGGTCGGCAACGCGAGTGCCTCGTCGTAGGAGTTGGTGTGGAGCGACTGGGTCCCCCCGAGTACCCCGGCAAGTGCCTCGATCGCAGTCCGGACGACGTTGTTGAGGGGCTGCTGGGCGGTCAGGGAGACCCCGGCCGTCTGTGTGTGGAACCGCAGCCTCATCGACTCAGGCCGGGTTGCGCCGTAGGTCTCCTTCATCTCGCGCGCCCAGATGCGGCGGGCCGCCCTGTACTTGGCGATCTCCTCGAAGAAGTCGATGTGCGCATTGAAGAAGAAGGAGAACCGCGGAGCGAACGCGTCGATGTCGAGGCCTCGCTCGAGGGCGTGCTCTACGTAGGTGAAGCCGTTCTTGAGGGTGAAGGCGAGCTCCTGTGCGGCCGTCGACCCGGCCTCCCTGATGTGGTAGCCGGAGACCGAGATCGGGTGCCATCTGGGCATCTCGGCGGTCGAGTACTCGACCATGTCGGTGACCAGCCGCATCGCTGGGTCCACCGGGAAACACCACTCCTTCTGGGCGATGTATTCCTTGAGGATGTCGGTCTGGATCGTTCCGGCGAGCGCCTCGGGCGGTACCCCCTGGCGTTCCCCGACCAGGACGTAGAACGCGAGAAGCATCGCCGCAGGGGCGTTGATCGTCATCGAGGTACTGACTTCGTCGAGCGGAATCCCCTGGAAGAGCCGCTCCATGTCCTCGAGGGTGTCCACCGCCACCCCCTCCCGACCGACTTCTCCCAGTGAACGCGGGTGGTCGGAGTCGTAGCCCATCAGGGTCGGCATGTCGAATGCGGTGGAGAGGCCGGTCTGTCCCCGGTCGAGCAGGTAACGGAACCGTTCGTTGGTCTCCTCTACCGTGCCGAACCCGGCGAACTGGCGCATCGTCCAGGTCCGCCCCCGGTACATCGACTCGTACGGACCCCTTGTGAACGGGTACTCGCCGGGTTCACCCACCGAGTCGGAAGGATCCGTTCCCCCGCGGTCGGCCGGACCGTAGACCTCGCGGACGGCCCGACCCGAGATCGTCGTGAAGTCTTTCTCCGGGATCTCCCGGTCCGGACCGTCCGACCCGTCAGGCGCGTCGCCCCGCGAGTCCCTCTCTGCCACCGAACGCTCCATCCAAAGACCTTTCGGGAGTTTCCCGGCCTGATTCCGATACTAGGGGAAACGACGTCCAGCGCCCTGCTGGCGTCGGGAGGAGAAATAGCTGCCCAGCCCACCGGCCAGACCGGCCAGGGCGACCGTCCCGGCGATCGCGAGCCGACGGCCGATCCGGTCGAGGTGCATCACTTCCCAACCCTCCGTCTTCGCGACCTCCCGGAGCGGTCGATCCGGGTTGACCGCGACCGCCGTGCCGGTCATCCGCAGCATCGGCAGGTCGGAGACCGAGTCGGAGTAGGCCCAGGAGTCACCCATCACCAGGCCGCGCTCGGCCGCGATCCGGTCGATCGCCTCGACCTTGCCGGGTCCGTAGACGAAGGGACCGTCGAATCGGCCGGTGTAGGTGCCGTCCCGACCCACCTCGTAGCGGGTACCTATGCCACCGTCCATCCCGAGGACGGCGGCGAGCGACTCGACCATCACGGATCCGGCAGCGCTGACTATCCAGGCCTCCCTGCCCTCGTCCTGGTGCCGATGGGCCTCGGCCAGCACCTCGGGATGGATCCGGGGCAGGATCCCGGCGAGCACCTCGGGCCACATCCGTGCGATCTCCCGCTCCGGAACACCGATCACCGATTCCCGGGCGATCTTCAATGCCTCGTAGGTCTTCTCGTCCGATGCACCCTCGATCCGGTAGCGAAGGTGGTCGACCGCCCACCGCGAGACGACGCGCCTCGAGACCACTCCCCTCCGGGCAGCGACCCGGGCGAACTCCATCCCGCTGGAGCCCGCCATCAGGGTCTTGTCGAGGTCGAAGAAGGCCGCGCCTGCCATCACCGGCTCCCTCGGTCGGCCCGGCCGGTCACCGGACCGGTCCCCGACTCAGACCTCGACCAGGATCGCGTCGCCCTGGCCACCGCCCGAGCAGATCGCCGCACAGCCGAGGCCCCCTCCACGACGCTTCAGCTCGAGCAGGAGTGATCCGAGTATGCGAGCACCGGATGCCCCGATCGGGTGGCCGAGTGCGATCGCCCCACCGTTCACGTTGATCTTCTCCTCGTCGAGCTCGAGCATCTTCGCGGTGTTGAGGGCGACCGATGCGAAGGCCTCGTTGATCTCCCAGAGGTCTACCTCATCCGCAGACTTCCCGAGCCGGTCGAGGGCCTGCTTCGCAGCGAGGGCCGGGGTCTTGGCAAGGAACGCAAAATCATCGCCCACCTGGCCGTAGCCGACGATCGTCCCGAGCGGCTCGATTCCCTGCGCTTTCGCCCATTCCTCGGAGGCGAGGACCAGGGCACCCGCCCCGTCGTTGACGCCCGGGGCGTTGCCGGCGGTATGGGTCGCGTCGTCCCCTCCCACCGCGCGCAGCTTGCTCAGGACCTCCTCAGTCGTCTCGGGTCGAATCGCCTCGTCCTCCTCGACCACCTCTTCCGACTTCCGGGTCTTGACCGTAACCGGCACGATCTCTTCGGCCAGCACTCCGGCCGCCTGAGCCTTGTCTGCCAATTCATGGGACCTGGCCGCGAATCGATCCATCTCGCTGCGCTCGATCCCCAGTCCGTTCGAGACCTCGCTGGCCTCGGCGATCATCTGGAGGTGAGTAAAGGGGTTGGTCAGGCCGTCGTGGGTCATCGAATCGACCGTGTCGGCATCGCCCATTCGGAAACCGAAGCGGGCACCGGGGAGCAGGTAGGGAGCGTTGCTCATCGACTCCATGCCCCCACCGACTCCGACCTCGACATCCCCGGAGCGGACCGCCTGATCGAGCAGGCCGACCGACCTGAGGCCAGAAGCACAGACCTTGTTGACCGTCTCGGAGGGAATCTCACGGGGGATACCCCCCTTGATCTGCGCCTGGCGCGAGGGGATCTGGCCCTGACCGGCCTGGATCACCTGACCGAAGGAGACCTGCTGGACCGCGTCCGGGGAGACCCCGGCACGCTCCAGTGCTCCGGCGATTGCCACGCCCCCGAGCTCGGTTGCGTCGACCGGTGCGAGCGAGCCACCCATCTTTCCGAAGGGTGTGCGGGCGGTTGAGAGGATCGCTGTGCGGGCCATCGCGCTCCTACCTTTCGTCGAAGTCGGTGGATGATCGGTTCAGGCCGATCGTTCGAGAGCTCAAGATACCGCCACTCACCGATTCCCTGACTGCCGGGCCGGAATAGACTCGTCCCCGTGGAAGTGGCGATAGTCGACACCGATCCCGCCGAGGTCGAGACGGACCTCCTCGCAGTTGCCCTGTTCGAGAAAGGGAAGCTCCAGGAACCGTTCGGAGACCTCCCCGGGGCTGGAGATACCCGGGCGGAGAGGAACTCCCGGGTCCTGCTGAGGACGGCCGACGGACTCCGGGTTGCGGTAATCGGGGCCGGCTCCTCCGAATCCTTCGACGCCGAGAAGGCGAGGGTCTTCGCGGCGAGGGCCTTCGGCATGCTCGGAGAAGTCCATGGGACGAAACTCGCCCTCGCCGTCCCCGAGGACCCGGACCTGCCTGGACCCGAAGTACTTGCGCCGGCGATGGCCGAGGGGGCGATCCTCGCCTCCTTCAAGTTCGACGGGTTCGGGGATTCAAAGGATGAGGACGATCGGACACCGCCCTCCCTCGAACGAATCGACCTGGTCAGCAGGGCGGATGGCCTCGGGGCCGCAGTGGCATTCGCCAAAGCGGCAGCCGAAGCGGAGAACCGGGCACGGGTGCTCCAATCCCTCCCGGCCAACCAGGCGACGCCCGAATTCCTCGCCGAACGTGCTCTCGAGCTGGCCGAGACCCACGACTCGATCGAGGTCGAAGTCCTCGACCGGGCCGCAATCACCGAAGCCGGGATGGGTGGGCTCGAGGCGGTCGCCCGGGGTGGCCAGGACGTGGAGCCCCGTCTGATCACGATCCGCTACCGGGGCCGGGGAGACGGTGAAGTCCTGGGACTGGTCGGCAAGTCGGTCACCTTCGACTCGGGGGGGATCTCGATCAAGCCCTCGGCCGGAATGCACGAGATGAAGATGGACATGTCCGGTGGGGCGGCGGTCCTCGAGGCAGTCGGCTGCCTCGCCGAACTGGGGATCGGCCTCGACGTTGTCGCAGTCCTGCCGGCGACGGAGAACCTCCCCTCCGGAACGGCGATCAAACCGGGTGACGTGATCACCCAGTTGAATGGAAAGACGGTCGAGGTGACCAATACGGATGCCGAGGGACGGCTGATCCTCGCCGATGCACTGGTCCACTGCGCCCGCGAGGGAGCCGATCGCCTGGTCGACGTCGCGACCCTCACGGGCGCGGTCGTGATCGGCCTCGGATCGACCTACGCGGCGCTGATCTCCGACAACGACGAGCTGGCCCGGGAGGTCGAGGAATCCGGGAACCGGACGGGGGAGCTGGTCTGGCGCCTGCCGCTCCACGAGGAGTACTTCGAGCTGACCAAGGGAGAGATCACCGACCTGGTCAATGCCTCGGCCAAGCGCAAGGCCGGGACGATCTACGCCGGCTCCTTCCTCGAGCAGTTCACCGAGGGCAAGCCCTGGGCCCATCTCGACATTGCCGGGGTCGCCTCGGACACCGGTCGGGCCTACTGGGGTTCCGGGCCGACCGGGTTCGGCACCAGGGCATTGGTCGACCTCGCCGCCTCGATGGCCGGCGAGCGTCCCTGAGGCTGGGCACTGCCCCTAGGATCCGGCGCGTGGACTTCGACCTGAGCGACGAACAGCGACTCCTCCGGGAGACCGTCCGGGAGTTCGCCCTCTCCGAAGTGGCACCCGTTGCGGGCGAGCTGGACCGGACCAAGTCCTTTCCCTACGAGATCGTCTCCCGGATGGCCGATCTGGGGCTGATGGGGATTCCCTATCCAGAGGAGGTCGGAGGCTCAGGAGGAGACACCCTCTCCTACGCGATCGCGGTCGAGGAACTCGCCCGGATCGACTCCTCGGTCGCGATCACCCTTGCCGCCCACACTTCACTCGGGACCGCTCCCATTTACTACTTCGGGTCCGAGGAACAGAAGGCCGAATGGCTGCCAGACCTCTGCTCGGGCAGGAAGCTCGGGGCCTTCGGCCTGACCGAGCCAGAGGCCGGGTCCGATGCCGGAAACACGCGGACCAGCGCCGAACTGGTCGACGACGAGTGGGTGGTCAACGGATCGAAGCAGTTCATCACCAACTCGGGAACCGATATCTCGGCCCTGGTCACGATCACGGCTGTCACCGACCGCAAGGACGGCCAGGCCGAGATATCGAACCTGATCATCCCCAACGGAACGCCCGGTTATGAGGTCGGGGAGCCGTATCGGAAGATGGGCTGGCACGCCTCCGACACCCATCCCCTCACCTTCGATGACGTCCACGTCCCGAAGGGCAACCTGCTCGGCCCGCGCGGCCAGGGCTTCCGGCAGTTCCTCGAGATCCTCGACGGCGGCCGGATATCCGTCTCGGCAATGGGCGTCGGCCTGGCCCAGGGCGCCCTCGACGAATCGATCGCCTACGCCAGGGAGCGCCAGGCCTTCGGCCGGCCGATCGCCTCGTTCCAGGCGATCCAGGCGAAGATCGCCGATCTCTCGGCCGAGATCGAGGCCGCACGCCTGCTGACCTGGCGGGCCGCGATCGAGAAGGACAGTGGTCTCGACTTCGGCCTGACCGCCGCCCAGGCGAAGTTGATCACCGGCAGGCTGGCCGTTCGTGCCTCGGAGGAGGCGGTCCAGATCCACGGTGGCTACGGATACATCGAGGAGTACCCGGTCTGCCGCTTCTACCGGGACGCCAAGGTACTGACCATCGGCGAGGGGACCGACGAGGTCCAGCAGATGGTGATCGCCCGGGCCCTCGGCTGCTAGCCGGAGGCAGGCCGGGAGGTTTCGGTACTTCCCGGGCGCGACCGGATCTCTGCTGCCCGACCGACGTCCTCCGGCACCCCGTAGTACTCGAGCACCTGCATCTCCTGATCCCGATTCAGGGGAAGCTCCGGATCGACCGCCGGCGCCGCACGGATCACCTCACGATCGTGCGGGGTCCAGATCCTCCCGGCCGCAGCGGCGCACTCGCTGACCAGGAGCGGAACCGTCTTGCCGAACCGACCGAGCTTGACCGCGAGCCAGCTCGGGTTGCCCGAATCCGCGTCGATCATGAAACCCTGGACCCGGGCGACGCTCTGTCCCGAGATGTCGTCGACCCGGTATCCGACCCACTCGGCGACCTCATCGGCTCCGGGCGGCGGGACCGATCCACCTTCTTTCTCAACCGACATCGGGACCTCCAGTCATCTCCAGCAGTCTTTCGGCTGCGGAGGCGGGATCGATCTCGCGCTCGGCGACTTGCCGGAGAAGCGCCTCGACCTCCGGGGCGTCTGCAGCCGAGTCGAGCCGGCGCCTCAGCCTCGATGCTGCGATTCCCATCACCTCGTTGCGGAGGTTCCTCGACCGGCGAAGCTCCAGCTCACCCCGATCGGCGATCCACCGGGAGTGCTCGTCGATCTTCTCGAGAAGTTCCGGTACACCCTCACCGGTCGCCGCCTCGGTCCTCAGGATCGGAACTTCCCATTCGCCCGGGACCTGACCGAGGGAGAGGGCGGCTCGGACCTCACGAACCATCGTGTCGGTCATCGGATGGTCGGCCTTGTTGACGACGATCAGGTCGGGGATCTCCATGACCCCGGCCTTGAGGGCCTGGATCGAATCGCCGGACCCCGGCATCAGCGCAAGCACCACCGTGTCGGCATGGTCGACGATGTTGATCTCCCCCTGCCCGACGCCGACGGTCTCGACCAGGATGTCGTCCTTGCCCGAGGCGTCCATCGCAAGTACCGCCTGGAGCGCCGCCTCCGAGAGACCACCGAGGGCACCACGGGAGGCCATCGATCGGATGAAAACCCCACTGTCCAGGAAGTGGTCGGAGAGGCGAATGCGATCGCCCAGCAGTGCACCTTTGGTGAAGGGACTCGAGGGGTCGATCGAAAGTACGCCGACCTCCCGTCCTGCCCCCCGGAGCTCCCGGGTCAGTGCCCCGACCAGAGTGCTCTTCCCGACCCCCGGCGGCCCCGTGAAGCCGACGATTCGGGCGTTACCGGTCCTCGGGAAGACCTGGCGGACGAGTTCGGCCCCGGCGGGATCGTCCGACTCGATCAGGGTGATCGCCCTGGCGAGCGCCCGACGGTCGCCCGCCAGCAGGGACTCGGCCAGGGGATCCAGGGCTGTAGTCGCGGACGTTTCGGCCATCGCGGCAAGTGTAGAACCTGCTCCGGAACGAGCCAGCCCGTCTCGGGGCGGTGGTGTCGGGCGGTCGCATCGCCCGCAGGGGTCCTCGGAATAGAGTCCGTTTCGATGGAACGGGACCGTGCCAGCAAGGGCCCGATCGGAACCCTCGGATTCCTCGGAAGAAACGGCATGCTGACGCCGAAGTACGCCCGGCTACTCTGGAGGTATCTCTGGCGGAGGGTGTTCACCTCGGGTGGGCACAGGTGGAGGACGGACGGCCCGGTGTTCTTCGGCCGGAGGCTGCAGATCCAGATCTCGAGGAGGGGGTCGATCTCCTTCGGTCGCTTCGTCTGGGTCGGGGACGGGACCAAGATCCGGTGCCACGAGGGCGCGGTCGAGATCGGAGCCAAGACCGTGCTCGGTCAGGAAGTGACGATCTCTGCCTACCGGAAGATCCAGATCGGGGAACAGTGCGTGATCGCCGACCGGGCGATGTTCATCGACTTCGACCATGGGGTGGTCGAGGTCGAGCGCCCGATCCGGCAGCAGGGCATCTACATGGAGGACGTGGTGATCGGCTCTAACGTCTGGATCGGGTACGGGGCCTGCTTCCTGCGGGGGGTCACCGTCGGCGACAACGCGATCGTCGGAACCAACGCGGTCGTTACCCACGACGTTCCGGCGAACGCAGTGGTCGCCGGGATCCCGGCGAGGGTCATCCGGATGCGGGAGGAGCCACAGTCCCTCACCTGGCCCGATCCTGTCGAGCCCGACCCCTCAGACCCTGGCGTCCTCGACCCTCCTGCCGGCTGAGCGACTCAGTTCGGGTCGGTGACTGGCTGGAGGCTCCGGTAGAGGTCCTCGGTCTTCCCGGCCACGTCCGCCCAGTCGAAGGACCTGATGTGGGCGAGGCCTTCCTGGACCATCCTGCGACTGAGGTCCTCGTCGGCCAGGACCTCGATCGCGGCACCG
>CAITDZ010000126.1 GCA_903891285.1 uncultured Solirubrobacterales bacterium | reverse complement strand
GAATCGGTGTCTTCCCGATCGAAAGGCACCACCTCTGCGCCCTCGAGGCGACCTCCTCGGGCGTTCCTGCCGGAACACAGACCTCGACCAGCTCCATGCCGGTCACGGGATTGAAGACGTGGATCCCGACCAGTGGCCGGGACGGGGCAAGTTGTGCGGCGATGCCTCCGACCGAGAGCGATGACGTCGTCGTCGCCAGGTCCGCTTCGGGAGCCGTTTCGGCCGCCAGCCCCAGCACCGCTGCCTTGAGGTCCCCATCCTCGGCAACTGCCTCGATCACCAGCCCGGATCCGGCGATCGCGTCCTGATCGAGGCTCACCTCGACCTCGCCCGCGGGGGGTGCCCCGAGCCGTTTTGTCGCGCTCTCGATACTCCTCGTGGCCCGCTCGGCCGACCGTTTGGAGCGGGCGAGCAGGACGACACGTTCAGCCGCCGTCGAGGCGACCGCGGCGACCCCGGTCGCGATCGTGCCCGAGCCGACGACGGCCACCCGGGGGTAGGGACTCTCGATCGATTCGGCTTCTTCCACTGTCTGGTGTCGGATCCTCGGATCGGATGGGGGACGTGCCGTCCCATCTCTGACTGACAAGTCAATCGGTTATCTTGGCGACGCGCAGGGTCGTTCCGACCCGGTCCGATCGGCATCAAGACAAGCGACCCGGGATTTCCGGGAAGAGAGGGTTGGCAGATGAGCAACTTCGGTGGACGGGAAGTGGTTATCGTCGAGGCGGTCCGGACTCCGGTCGGCCGAGGCCACAAGGAGAAGGGCTACTACCGGGACCTCCACCCCTCGAACCTGCTCGCCCATTCCTACTCCGAGCTGATCTCCCGGGCCGGAATCGATCCAGCCGAAGTCGAGGACGTGGTCGCCGGGTGCGTCCAGCAGTTCGGCGAACAGAGCCTCAACATCGGTCGTAACGCCTGGCTCGAGGCCGGTTTCCCGATCGAGACCCCGGCTACAACGATCGATCGTCAGTGTGGGTCGGCCCAACAGGCGGTGAACTTCGCGGCCGCGATGGTCGCTTCGGGGGTTCATGACGTGATGATCGGCGGTGGTGTCGAGCACATGGGCCACATCGGCTTCGGTGACGCCTTCAAGGTGATGGAGGAGTACGGCATGGGCTACTCCCCGGCCCTGATGGAGAAGTACAACCTGGTTCCGCAGGGGATCTCCGCCGAGATGATCGCTGACCAGTGGGAGATCCCTCGTTCCGAACTCGACGAGCTCGCAGTTCGCTCCCACGCCAACGCCCACAGGGCGACCGAGGAAGGTCGCTTCGAGCGGGAGATCGCCCCGGTGGCGGTCAACGGGGACACCTACTCGACCGACCAGGGGATTCGTCCCGATACGAGCATGGAGGCGCTCTCGGAGCTGAAGCCCGCCTTCAAGGAGGACGGCAAGGTGACTGCGGGCAACTCGTCCCAGATCTCCGACGGGGCGGCCGCCGTGCTGCTGATGACCAGGGAAAAGGCGGACGAGCTCGGACTGAAGCCCCGGGCGAAGATCGTCGACCAGACGACGGTCGGGGTCGATCCGGTGATGATGCTGACTGGCCCGATCCCGGCGACCCAGAAGCTCCTCGAGCGTAACTCGATGACGATCGATGACATCGACCTGGTCGAGATCAACGAGGCCTTCGCCTCGGTGGTTGCGGCCTGGAACCGTGAGCTCCAGCCCGATATGGATCGGGTGAACGTGAACGGTGGGGCAATCTCGATCGGGCACCCGCTCGGCTCGACCGGAGCGAGGTTGATCACCACCCTGCTCCACGAGATGGAGCGCTCCGACTCCGAGACCGGCCTGGTCACGATGTGCTGTGGTGGCGGGCTCGGGACCGGGACCCTTATCCAACTGACCGACTGATCGGGGTGGCCTCCGAGTCGATCGGGGCGATGGGGAAGGTCTCCCTGGGGGTGACCGGGGACGGTCCGGCCGAGATGGCCGAGCTGGCCCGGAGGGCCGAAGCTGCAGGGATCTCCCGGGTCTGGGTGATCGAGCTCTTCCGCAACGCCTTCACCCAGGCGACTTGGCTGGGGACCCAAACGTCCCAAGTGGGCCTTGGCACCGGGATCGCCTGGGGGTTCGTCCGTAGCCCGATGTCGATCGCCATGAGTGCGATGGACATCGACGAGATCACCGACGGAAGGTTCACCCTCGGCCTCGGACCGGGGGTGAAGCGACTGATCGAGACCTGGCACGGCGTCGACTACGGCCGGCCGGCACCACACATGAAGGAGACGATCGAAGCCGTCCGGGAGATCATCAGGGCAGCCGCTGCTTTCGAGCCGGTTCGCTACGAAGGCGAATATCACGACATCGACATTCGCGGCTGGACCAGGGGTACGCCACCCGTCCGGGAGGAGATCCCGATCTTCACCGCTGCGGTGCAGGAGGGGATGTCGAGGATGGCTGGAGACGTAGCCGACGGCCTCATTGGCCACCCGCTCTGCTCGACCCGCTGGATCGAGGAGAAGATCATTCCGGCGTTCGAGAGAGGCCTCGCCCGCTCCGGTCGAAACCGCTCGGACTTCACCTTTCTGCCCAGCATCTGCGTCGCGATCGACGACGACTACGAGCGTGGCCTCGATGCTGCCCGGAAGACGGTCGCCTTCTACTCGACGGTCAAGACCTACATGCCGCTCTACGAGATGCATGGTTTTGGCGAGAGCGCGGCGAAGGCGACTGCGGCCTTCCGCGAGGGCGACCTCGAGGGTGTGGCTCGGGCGATCCCCGACGAGATGGTCGAGTGCTATTGCGCGGTCGGCACCCCCGATCGAGTCAGGGAGAAGGTCGGGGAGGTAGCCGCCCTGGCTGACGAGATCTTCCCCGGTGCCCCCAACTACTTCATACCGCCGGAACAGATCGCCGAGTACAACGACCGGATCATCGAGGTCTTCGGTCCGGAAGCGCCCTAGGCCTGGACAGCCTCTCCCCGATCCCGGCCGGGAACGAGTCGGGGGCGACACCCCGCCGGATGTCGCCCCCGAAAAAGAAGACCCTGTGGGGCGAGGTAGTCGCCCCGTCCGGTCTGATCAGTCGTCTGAATCGTCGTCCGAGTGATCGTCGTCGTGGTCACCGGAGTGGTGGTCATCACCTTCCTCGCCGTGGTGGTCTTCGAGTTCGACCTTGAGGCTGAGTGCGCGGGTCCCATCGGGGTTGAGGTGTGCCTCGATCTTGTCACCGACCTTTACGTCGGCCGGAGTGATGGTTCCGCTCCCGTCGCGGTCGGGCGCCCTCACCGAGGTGTCACCGTCGACCGTGAAGGTCCGGGTCGCTCCGGAGCGGCCGGTGATCGTGAACTGGTCACCGTCGATCGCCGAGACCAGGCCCTTGACTTCATCTTCCCCGAGGCCGTCGTCATCGCTGTCGAGCTCGAGCGAATCGGCTCGGCCGCCCGCGGGGTCGAGACTCGCCTCGACCCGGTCGCCGACCTGGAAGTCGGCGAGCGAGAGGCTGCCGTCGCCGTCCCGGTCCACACCCTCGAAGTAGGTGTCTGAGTTGACCGCGAGGGTCGTTTCGACCCCTCGCCTTCCCTCGATGGTCACCGAGGAGTCGGTGATCGCGACGATCACGCCCTTCCTCTCGAGCCGGTCCGAGCAGCCGTCGTCGTCGGAGTCGGGATCGAGCGGGTCGAGCCCGAGCAGCAGCTCCCTCCCATCCTTGATCACGTCGCCATCGGTGTCGGCCTTGAGTGGGTTGGTCCGGACGCGCTTTACCTCCCGGCCGTCCTTGAGCCGGTCACGGTCGGTGTCGGCCCTGTTTGGGCTGGTCCCGATCTTCCGCTCTCGCTGGTTGGAGAGGCCGTCGCCGTCGCGATCCCCTGCGGCTGAGGCAGCAGCGGGAAGTACGGCGAGGAGGCCCAGCCCCACGGCGGAGAGGGCGAGGATGCGGTTTCTGGTCGATGCAGTCACTTACTCGGGTTCCTTTCGGTTGGTGGCGCAGCTACTCCCTAGACCCGCAGAAGATCGAATGGTTACGCGGTTTCGTCGAATTCATTCCGCCTCCGGCTTGGGGTCGGGGGAGGGAGCCCTGAAGCTGATTCGTGACTCGCCGGCCACCTCGACAGCCCCGTCCTCGTGGACGAGGATTCCACCGTGGCCTCCGAGGATCCTCCCTGCTTCTTCGGGACCCGAGAGGAGCGCCTGCTTCGCCAGCACTTCGGCTTCGAGGGCAGATGGCGCGAGTGCGGTGCAGCTGATCAGACCCGTCCTGCTGGGCCTTCCACTCGAGGGGTCGAGCAGGTGGTGGGCCACCTTGCCGTCGGCGTTTCGCCACGATCGGGCGGTCGTGCCCGAGGTCGCGATCCCTCCCGAGCCGAGCCTGAAGAAGTGGGGCTTCCTGCCGCTGACCGGGTTTTCGACGAATACTTCGAAGGGGTTCTCCGCCGTCTTCCCACCCCCGACTCGGATGTCGCCGCCGCAGCTGACCAGGTACCTGGGGTAGCCCTCGAGCAGACCCGCGGCCATGTCGGCAGCCAGACCCTTTCCCACACCCCCGGGATCGATCGAGACGCCCGGAGGTCGGGAGATCGTCCCGGCTTCGTCGTCAACCTCGATCGCGTCGAACTTGCGGCTTGGAGACGCCGAGGCCGCGATCCTGGGTCCCGTTTCCTCGAAGAGCTCACCGGCCGAGAGTCCCTCCGCGCCGGCCCGGGACTCCCGGTAGCCAGCCCGCTCGATCTCGGCTTGCAGGGTCGGGTCGACCAGGCCGTCGGTCCGCTGGGCGGCCCAGATCCCGGCCCTGACCAGGGTCCGGAGCAGGCCGGACGCCGGAACGGTCTCCCGAGGGTCCGTGTTGAAGGCGCTCAGCTCACTGTCCTCCCTGAAGCGGGAGAGGGTCCGGTCGAAGCGTTCGATGAACTCCCGAACCCTCTGCGCGGCAGCTTCGGGAGCTGGGACTGTCGAGTCCTCGGGAGGATCGATCAGGACTCGGATTTCCGATCCGAGGGACTTGAAGCTCAGATCTGCCGGGGATCGAGCTCCGGTAT
>CAITDZ010000125.1 GCA_903891285.1 uncultured Solirubrobacterales bacterium | reverse complement strand
TGGGTTTTCCTTAGGAGACGGGGGGAGCGCCGGTCCAGGTGGTGCCGGTGGTGGTGGTGCCGGGGCCCCGAGCTCCGCTTCACGTGTGGGGGGACCCAACACGGGCGGAGGCGGGGGCGGTGGGTCGAGCGACTTTGGCGCCGGGGGAAACGGGGGATCGGGATACGTCGAGCTCCGCTACGAGCCGGCCCCCGTCAACACGGCCCAGCCTTCGGTATCCGGGTCTGAGCTCGTGGGCTCGACTATCTCGACCACCAACGGCTCCTGGTCCAATAACCCCACCGGGTACGCCTACTCCTGGCAGCGATGCAACGACGACGCCGGTGCCGGCTGCGTCGATATCGGCAGCGCTGGTGCCACCTCCTACACCTCGACGAACGCCGACGTCGGCAAGTACCTGCGCTCCCGTGTGACTGCCACCAATGTCGGTGGCTCGATCTCCGCCTTCAGCTCCAATTACCTGCTGGTTCGCGCGCCCACACCCGACCCCCCAGGTCCGACTCCCCCAGACCCAACGATCAACGCCACGACACCGAAAGCCGAGGTCACCCGGAACTCGGTCCTCGTCAGCTCGAAGGTCAGGGTGTCAGGGGCCGGGACGATCGCCCAACGGGCCACGACCGGAAACGGAAAGAAGACCAGGACCTGGTGCCGCGCCTCGAAGACCGCGGCCAACGCCGGCACCCATACGCTCAACTGCAACCTGGGCAAGAAGGGCCGGGCGGCGCTCCGAAAGTCGGCCCTCAAGCTGACCCTCCGGACCACCTTCACCCCCACCACAGGCTCGGCGGTCACCGTAAACCGCAAGCTGACCCTGAAGCGCAGGCGGTAGCGGCTACCCCGACCACTTCCTCAACCCGCACCTGCCGGCGAGACGCGGTGTTACGGTTTCCGAAGGGAGTAGTGGTTGATTTCCATTCGCACAGCCATCGGATCACTGGCGCTCGCGCTCGCCTTCATCCTGCCCTTTGGGTCGGCCAGCGCCGCATCACCGATGTCGGAGGTGAGCACCGCAAACGTCCCCTTCTCCAATGACGAGGGAAACTTCATGTCGGCCCTGATCTCCCCCAACGGCCAGAACGTCTACTTCGGGTCGGGGACGGGGCCCGGAAGCGCCATTCGCATGGCGACCGACCCACTCGCCTATTCCGGCAGCAACCTAGACGGCCTGGCCACCGAACGCCTTTGGTCGTCCGCTGTGCGGTCTCCCGACGGGTCCTACGGTTATTGGGGGGTATTCGATGATCTGGGCGGCGGTGTCCGGAAACCTGGAGCGGTCAAGGTCGATCTCTCGACGATGTCCCGGGTGGCATCGGTCCCACTCACCGCCCAGCCGGTCGGGATTCCCACTGCCGCAGGGATCTCGCCAAGCGGGAACTACGGCTACTTCGCCACCTACGACGAGGCCCAGCCCGTAGGTAGCGAGATAAACAAACTGGTCCGACTGGATCTGGCGACCATGGCTTCGCCGACCACGCTCAACCTGCTCGTGACCGACCTCAAGCCGACCTCGGTGCTGGTCCAACCAGACGGCCAGTACGCCTACCTCGGGTGCGACTCGGGCCGGATAGTCAAGATCAATCTCCAGACGATGACTCGGGTCGGTTCGATCGACCTGAGCGCCAACGGTTTCTTCCGCACCGCGGTCATATCCCCCGACGGCCGTTACGGCTACTTCGCGACCCGGAACAACCCGGCCAAGGTGGTGAAGGTCGACCTCGATAACTTCAGCCAAGTCGGCTCAGCGACCTCCCTCGGAGCCGCCAACGTCGCATCGTCCGCGATCTCCCCGGACGGGGCCTACGGATACTTCGGCACCGAAACATCCCCAGGGAAAGTAGTCCGGGTGAGGCTCTCCTCGATGACCGTCGACGACACCCTGACCTTCGGGATCGGAAAGGACTACTCGGACTCGTTGGTCGTGTCACCCGACGGCCAGTTCGCCTACGTAGGGACCCTGACGTTGAGTCCGGCAAAGGTGATCAAGGTCAAGCTCGCCGACAAGACGAACCTGACCGTAAGCAAGTCGGGTTCCGGGACGGTCAGCGGGTCCGGGATCGACTGCGGAAACACCTGCTCGATCAGCCGGCTCGACTATCAGGATCTGGCGATCCAGCTCCAGGCAACGCCGGACCCCGGGCAGGTCTTCACCGGCTGGAGTGGTGCCTGCTCCGGGACCGGCGCCTGCCAGGTGACGCTCGACCAGGATCGAGCGGTGTCCGCAACATTCGCGGCCGCTCCGAACCCGGAACCGACCAAACCGACCCTCGCCGTCTCGAGCCTGAAGGGAAAGCTCACCAGGAAGGCCGCTTCCCTGTCTTCGAAGGTGACCGTGAACCTCCCGGGGAAAGTCTCCCAGCGGGCGACGTCCAAGAAGGGCAAGAAGACCAGGACCTGGTGCCGCGCCTCGAAGACCGCGGCCAACGCCGGCATCTACACCCTGAAGTGCAACCTCGGCAAGAAGGGCCGGGCGGCCCTCCGTAGGTCGGCCCTCAAGCTGACCCTCCGGACCACCTTCACCCCCACCACAGGCTCGGCGGTCACCGTAAACCGCAAGCTGACCCTGAAGCGCAAGCGCTAACGCGGGTGGGCGGGGCTTGCCGTCCCCCGGTGCCCGGCCGCTAGCCGCCGTGCTCGACGAAGCGAAGCCTCAAGGTGCCGAGCCGGGCGACGCGCTTCTTCACCCTGATCCCGACCTCCCTGAAGGCCCATGAGGCCCGGGCGACCTTCTTCACCCGGACATCGATCGAGGCGATCGAGGCGTTACGGGCCTTGACCAGCTTGACCGGCGGCCCGCTCGGCAGCCGGTAGACCCCGTTCTTCGAGGCCTTCTTCGGGGCAAAGAGCTTGGCCCAGGAGCCGGGCCGCCTGGTGTTGATCACGACCCGGGAGACGTTGATCAGCCCGGCCCGGTTGGCCGGTGCCTTGGTGGTCGGCTTACCCGAGGGGAAGGCATAGGCACAGAACTGGGTGGTGATCCTGTTCTCCTGGGAATAGGTGGGGAGGACGACCCGGGTGTAGAGGAGGGTCGAGCCGCTCTTGGTCGGGATTGGCTTGCCGTGCTTTATCCCCCGCGCATCCAGCCGTGAGGTCAGGCCTTTCAGCCCCGGCGGCTCGAAGGTCACGAACTGGTCCCCGGCCTCGGGCGTGATCCCCGAGCCGAGTTCGAAGTTGAGGTTGCCGATCCGGATCCCACCCGAGCTGATCGGCCCGTACTCCGCGAACTTCCAGGCCACCGGCAGGCCGAGTGCCTTCAGGTCCTTGTAGAGCTCCTGGGCCTTTTTCTCCGAGGTGATCGTGGTCAGGTGGTTCAGGTCGTTGACGACCCGGTTCTTTGCCGCATCACTCTTGGCCGCAAGGCCCAGGAAGGCGACGACCCCGAGGGTCAAGGCGGCACAGGCGATCGATCGAAGGGAGATGACCATGGCCGGGACGGTATCGCAGGCGAGGAACCGCCCCGGCGGGCTCCCCTAAAACCCGCACCTCGACCCCGACCCCGGTGTTAGATTGGATGCGATGGGAGGGTGGGGATTCAGCCACAGGGCGGCACTCGGGGTCTCGGCCCTGGTCTGCACGCTCGGTCCGGTTTCCGGCGTGGGCCAGAAGGCCCCGGACCACCACGGGATGGATCAGGCAACCCACCAGACCCTGACCTCGCTCTCTGCCCCACTCCGCTCCTGGCAGCCGACCAGTGGGCAACCGCTCGGGGAGATGCCGGTCCTCAAGTCCGAGGACGGCCAGCTGAACGCGACGCTCAACCCCGCCCCGCGGTTGCTCGACCTGTCCGGCTCCCCGGCCAGCAGCGTCGTTTACGACGAGAACTTCACCGGCCCGACCCTGATGGTCAAGCCGGGCGACACCTTGAGGGTCCGGCTGGCAAACGACTCGGGCCAGGTGACCAACATCCACTACCACGGCATGCACGTATCGCCCAGGGGGAGGGGCGACAACGTCTTCCGGATGATGGAAACGGGCTCCACCTACGACTCGGTGATCAAGATCCCGAAGGACCACGAGACCGGACTCTTCTGGTACCACGCCCACATGCACGGCAACACCGACCCCCAGATCTTCGGGGGGATGCGGGGCCTGCTGGTGGTCGGGGACATCGTCAAACGGCACCTGCCGGAGCGCTTCCAGGGCATCAAGGAACGTCTCTTCTCGATAAACGACGTCTACGTAAAGGACGGGACGGTCGAGGACGAGGCCCCCTCCCCCGCCGATTCGACCCTGCTGATGAACGGGCAGCTACAGCCCACCTGGACGATGCAGCCCGGCGAAACCCAGCTCCTTCGCTTCGCCAACACCGGGTCCGACCGCTTCTACCGGCTGAAGCTCCCGGGATTCCGCTTTACCGTGATCGCCGAGGACGGAAGTCCCGTCTGGCGGGTCGAGCGCGAAGACGCCCTCGTTCTGCCGCCGGGCAAACGGTTCGAGGTGCTGGTCACCGCGACCGAGGCGGGGACCTTCCCTTTGAGGACCACCCGCTACGTCCAGCAGGAGAACAGCTTCGGGATCAACCCGGCCGCCACCCTGGGCACGGTGGTGGTGGAAGGTGAGCGAATGAAGGCGCTCGCGCCGCTGAAGCGACTCGAAGGGCCGATGTCGGAAGACCTCTCACGAGTCAAGGCCGTAAAGACCCGGACCTTCGTCTTCGGGCTTCGTGCCAAGGGGAAGAACTACGGCCGGATAAACGGCAAGTTCTTCAGGGTCGGGGAGGCGAGCGTCCGACCCAGGCTGGGGACGGTCGAGCGCTGGATCCTCAAGAACCCCCGCAAGAAGAACAAGGAGAACAACTCCCAACACCCCTTCCACATCCACGTAAACGACTTCCAGGTGGTCGAGGTGAACGGGGAGAAGTTCAAGGCCACCGGCCAGCAGGACATCGTCACGATCCCGATCGGTGGCGAGGTCGTGATCAAGCAGCGCTTCGAGGACTTCAAGGGCAAGTTCGTCTTCCACTGCCACATCCTGGGCCACGAAGATGGCGGGATGATGCAGTCGGTCCGCGTCGTTCCCTGAGCCGGCCGACCGCGGCCGACCCGACCCCTCCCCGTTTCTACCCCTCGCCCCCAGGGCCCCCGGCAAGCCTCGCCCCGCGCCTGTGCGGGGCAAAGCGGCGCTGGAGGAACAGCGTGATCGTCCCGGTCAGGATCATCAAGGTCACGTTTACGCCAAGGACGACCAGGGCGCCGATCGCCTCGCCGATCTCCCCCACCCCGATTCCCACCCCGAAGTAGGCCGAGGCCGGAACGGTGGTGACCGAGATCGCAACCCCAACCGCGTTGGCGGCCCGGGTCTCGAAGG
>CAITDZ010000124.1 GCA_903891285.1 uncultured Solirubrobacterales bacterium | reverse complement strand
GTGGCCGAACTCATGGAGGAGGATCGAGCTGAAGAAGCCGAGCGCGCTCAATACCGCGAAGAGGAACGGCTCGACCGAGCCGGCATCCGGCCCGAGCACCGCACTGTAGGAATCCCCCAGCCAGAAGATGACCAGGAAGAGAACGATGAACCAGGTCCAGTCGACCGAAACCCGGATCCCCCGAACACGAAAGAGCGTGAATGTTCCACCGCCAGTCGGCATCAACACCAATGGTAGGCGAGGAACCAACTCGACGGATTGGCCTGTCCGGCCGTATCGTTCGCCTCGTGGAAAGTGGGCAGGAGACCGTCGAGGTGGAAACGGCAGCCGATGACCCGGCATTGAAGCGCCCCGGCGAGGGGCGGGCCGGCAGGCTGCCGGCGATGCTGCGGCAACTCGAGGCGATCGAGCGACCATCGGCATCGGAGGGGGAATACGACGCTGCCCGCTGGATAGCCGAGCGGCTCGAGGCCGAGGGCGCCGAGGTGGAGATCGAGGTAGAGGAGGTCCACGGCAACTACTGGGTCCCGATCGGGATCGGGGCCGCGGCTGGTGCGCTCGGAGGACTGTTGGCTGCGGCCGGACAGAGGGTCGTCGGTACGGCCCTCGGGGCGGCGGGACTGGCCGCGATCGTGACCGACTTCCCGCCCAGGGAAAGGCCGTTGAGAAAGGCCCTCGCGGTCCGCGACACCTACAACGTGGTCGCGACGATGGGTGATCCCGATGCCTCGAAGACGGTAGTCCTGGTTGCCCACCATGACGTAGCGACCGCGGGGCTGATCTTCCACCCCGGGATCCCGGAGGCGGTCTCAAAGACGGGGCTCTTCAGGCTGCTCGATACCTCACCGATGCTGATGGCCCCGGTACTGGCCGGGCCTGCCCTGGCGGCCATCTCAGGCATGACGGGAAAGCGAAAGCTGGGGCTCCTGGGTGCCCTGCTCTCGGCAGGCTCGGTCGCGGCGATGGCCGAGGTGGCGGGTGCCGAGGTGGTTCCCGGGGCAAACGACAACGGAACCGCGGTTGTCGGCCTGATCGAGCTTGCCCGGAGGTTCAGGGAGGACCCGCCGAAGGACACCCGGCTGATCCTGCTCTCCACCGGATCGGAAGAGTCCCTTTCAGAGGGGATGAGGGCCTTCGGCAAGCGGCACTTCCCCGACCTTCCGACTGAGGACACCTTCTTCATCAACATGGACACGATCGGCTCGCCTTACCTCTGTGTGCTCAGGGGCGAAGGGTTCCTCAAGATGTACGAATACCCGGCCGATGCGCTGGATCTGGCCGACCGTACCGCCCGGGAGGAGGGGCTCCAGCTATTCCCCAACCTTCGGATCCGAAACGGAACGGATGGCCTGGAGGCGCTGGCGGCCGGATACCCGGTGGTCTCGATCTGCTCCTGCACCGAGCACAAGCAGCCGGCGAATTACCACTGGCCGAGCGACACCACCGAGCACGTGGACTTCGTAACCGTGGTCGAGGCACTCGACCTGGCCGAAGCGATGGTCAGGAGGCTCGATTCAGACTGGGAGAAGGCGCTCGGCAGGAGCTGAGGCGCGCCCTTGGCACCCGATCGGGTGGTCAGGGCCTAAGTTCGGTGAACCCGGCGGCGGCGAAGTCCCCGTCAAAGCTCAAGGCCTCGGAGATCCCGTTTTCCTCCATGAAGGCGAAGGAAGTGGCATCGACGAAGGAGTAGGGGCGCTCATCATGGCGGCGGAGCCACTGGAGGGCTCGGTCCTCGATTTCCTCTCCTACATGTTCGACCCGAATCACCTTGCTTGCCTCAAGTGAGTCGAGAAAGCGAACGGCATCTGCATGGCCACTCCTCGCACGGATCAATGTCCAGGTCTCGCCCCGAATGTTGTTGGTGGTGACGAGGTCCTCGCGGTCCAGCTTCGAGAGAAGGGCTACGGCTTCGGAGTGGGTCCTGTCTTTCGGTTCGAGGGAGGCGAAGAAGAATGAGGTGTCAATGAAGATCATCCCGCCTCGCCTTCTTTCCGTAGACGATCTCGTCGATGCTTTCTCCAGGCTTCAGGCCTTCCCCCGTTCCGCTGCCGACGAAGTCCATGAAGGGATCGTCGGCCAGGCTCGGCTTCATGTCGAGATCTTCCCGCAGACTCCTGCGGACGACCTCGGCCTTGGAGATGCCCTGCCTGCGAGCGTGAATCCCTAACTCGCGATCGAGTTCGGGCTCGAGGGAGATCTGGAGTCGCTTCATCCTTGCCATAGTTACATCAGATTGTACAAAGCGATGTAACTTCTGCAAGGAGTGGGTGATAGAAGGCGCCGGAGGGGACACAACCCCGCTCAGGTAGTGGAACTGGAGGACCCGTCGCCTGGCACGCGGGGCCCTTTATATAGAGGGCCCCGACCGGGTCAGGCGGAGGGATCGCCCTCGGCGAAGAGCTCGGCGATCTGGACTGCGTTCAGGGCGGCGCCCTTCCTCAGGTTGTCGCCGGCAAGCCAGAGGTTGAGGGTCCTCGGGTTATCGGGGTCCCTCCTTATCCGCCCGACCAGGACGTCATCGCTCCCAGCCGCATCGAGCGCGGTCGGGTAGAGCGCGTCGGCCGGGTCGTCGACCACCCTCACCCCCGGGGAGTCGGCCAGGAGTTCCCGGCAGGCCTCGGGCGAGAGGTCCTCGACGGTCTCTACGTTGATCGACTCGGAGTGGCCGGTCACCACCGGCACCCGTGCGCAGGTGGCAGAGATCGCCACCTCGTCACCCAGTCCGAGGATCTTCCGGGTCTCGGCCATCACCTTTCGCTCTTCGGTCGTGTAGTCGTCACCGTCCTTGAAGACCTCCACCTGGGGCAATACGTTGAAGGCGATCCGGTGGGGGTAGACCTCGGCAGGCGGGGGCTCCTCCCCGGCCAGGACCGCGCTCGACTGGGCCTCGAGCTCCTCGATCGCCCGGTTACCGGTGCCCGAGACGGCCTGGTAGGAAGAGACGACCAGCCGCTTCAGCCCGACCGCCCGGTGGATCGGGGCGAGCGCCATCATCATCACCATCGTGGTGCAGTTGGGATTGGCGATGATCCCCTGGTTGTCGCGGGCGGCCTCGGGGTTGACCCCGGCCACCACCAGGGGGACGTCGTCATGCATCCGCCAGAAGCTCGTGTTGTCGATCACCAGGGAGCCGGCCTCGACGAATCGGGGCGCCCACTCCTCGCTGACCGCCCCGCCGGCCGAGGAGATCAGGATGTCGATCCCCTGGATCGAGTCATCGTCGGGCACCCGGAGCTGGGCCATCGAGTTGGCCAGCACGACCGACTTGCCCCGCGATCGCTCCGAGGCAAACGGGACGATCTCGGACGCGGGGAAGGCCCGCTCCTCGAGGAGGTCGAGGACCACCGAGCCGACCGCACCGGTAGCCCCTAGGACCCCGACGACGAGGCTCCCCGAACCTCCACCTTCCGCGCTCATGGCCGGACGGTCGGGCGGTGTTCGCCGGTCGGGTCTTCGGGGAAGGTCGCGTCGGCGCCCAGCTCGAAGGCCTCGTGGAGGCCGGAGACCGCATCGGGCACCCGGTCGGCCTGGATCACGCAGGAGATCTTGATCGGGGAGGTCGAGATCATCTCGATGTTGATCCCCCGCTCGCCCATCACCTCGAATACGCGGGCGGCGACGCCTGGGTGGCTCCGCATCCCGGCACCGACGATCGAGACCTTGCCGATCTGCTCGTCGGTCCTGACCCCGTCCGAGATACCGCCAAGTCCCTCGATCACGTCGACCGCGGTCTTCAGGTCGTCGCGGTCCACGGTGAAGGAGAGGTCGGCCCCGGCGTCGCCTTCGAGCGGCTCGTTCTGGATGATCACGTCGACGTTCACGTTGGCCTCGGCCAGCGCACCGAAGATCCTGCCGGCGATGCCGGGCTCGTCCTCGACCCCAGACAGGGTGACGCGGGCCTCGCCTGTCGAGTGGGTCACGGCTGTTACCAGGGGTCGTTCCATCGTTTCGCTCTCGGGTACGACGAGCGTACCCGGGCCGTCCTCGAAGCTGCTTCGGCAGTGGATCGGGACGCCGTAGTTGCGAGCGTACTCGACCGCCCTGAGCTGCAGGACCTTTGCCCCCGAGGCAGACATCTCGAGCATCTCCTCGTAGGAGACGACCGGGATCTTCCGGGCGTCCCTGGCAATCCGCGGGTCGGCGGTGAAGACCCCGGACACGTCGGTATATATCTCGCAGACCGATGCCTCGAGCGCGGCGGCGATCGCCACCGCGGTGGTGTCGGAGCCGCCACGGCCCAGGGTCGTCACGTCCTTGCTCTCGGTGGAGACCCCCTGGAATCCGGCGACCAGGACGATCCGCTCGTCGCCCAGCGCCTCCCGGATCCGGTCGGCCCGAACTTCCATGATCCGGGCCTTGGTATGGGAGGAGTCGGTAACGATCCCGGCCTGGGAGCCGGTGAGGGAGAGCGCCTGGTGGCCCAGGTCATGGATCGCCATCGCACAGAGCGCGCAGGAGACCCGCTCCCCGGTGGAGAGCAGCATGTCCATCTCCCGCGGGTCGGGCCGCTCAGAGATCTCGTAGGCCGCCTCGACCAGCTCGTCGGTCGTCTTGCCGCGGGCCGAGAGCACGGCGACCACCTTGCTCCCCTCTTCGCGGGCAGCAACGATCCTCCCCGCGGCGCGCTTGAGTTCTTCCGGCCCGGCGACCGAGGTGCCGCCGAACTTCATCACCACGACGTCGCCGTCTGCCCCGTGCTCGATCCTTTCTTCCACCTCTGCCACGGGTTCAGGATAGGGGCGGGGCTCGTAGAGCAGGGTCAGACCCCGGGCCCTGCATGAGAGCGAGGGTCGGAAAGACGCCTGACCTATCAGTCTGATATATCTTTTTGATATATGGAGCTCAGCTCAGTAGGCAAAGTAATCCTCGGGTTCTTGAGCAGGGAGGACCTCTCGGGCTACGACATCAAGCTGCGGGTCGACGACTCGACCCGGTTCTTCTGGGCCGCAAGCTACGGGCAGATCTACCCCGAGTTGAAGAGGCTCGAGGAAGAGGGCCTGATCAAAGGAACCGACATCCCCCAGGGAGGCCGGGCGAGGCGGGTCTACCGGATCACCGAAGCGGGCCGGGAAGTCCTTGCATCCTGGATCATGGACACCGGCTCGACCGTCGAGCTACGCCACGAGGGGCTGCTCAAGGTGTTCTTCGCCGATGCCCTCGACTCCACGGATGACCAGGTCGCCGTGCTGGAGGCGATGGCCGAAGTACACCGTCGCCAGGTCCGTGAGCTGGAGCTGGTCGCCGGAAAAAAGGCCGAGGGTGAGCTTGCCTGCAACCCCGAAACGATCGCCGAAGACCACCCCGGCATGCCGGCCTTCGTCCTCCGGTTCGGCCTCGACTTCCACCGCTGGGTGGTCGGTTGGTGTGAGCGGGAGATCGAGAGCGCGCGGGAGGCAGAGCGGGTAGCGGGAGGCGCCGGTGTTTGACGGCCTCGCCAGACTCGCCGACGGCCACGCGAAGGCAGTGGTGGCCCTGACCGTGGTCTTCTTCGTGGTCGCCGCCTACTTCGGCGGCAACGTGGCCGAGTACATGGGTCCGTACGGGGACGAGGACCCGGCGACCGAGAGCATCCGGGCCGAGCGGGCGCTCGAGGATGCGGGCTATCGGGCGCCGACCGGCCAGGTGTTGATCTCCGACGTGGATGTAAAGAGCTCTCAGGCCGACCGGCAAGAGGTAAAGGAGATCGCCGAGCGGGTCCGGGCGGTTGACGGGGTAAGGGAGGTGACCGGCTACGCCGAGACCGAGTCGCCGGGGTTCGTGTCCGATGACGGCAACCGGACCCTCCTCCTCTTCTCGCTCGACTCGACCGACGACACCGAGCGCCAGGCGGCAGCGGCCCGAGTCCAGGAAGAGATGGCCGGCAACGAAAAGGTGATGGTCGGCGGGGACTCGCTGGCCGAGGAAGAGGTGAACGAGCAGGTCGGAAAGGACCTGACCCGGGCCGAGATCATGGTCTTCCCCCTGCTCTTCCTGCTCTCGCTCGTCTTCTTCCGAGGGCTCGTGGCCGCAGCACTCCCCCTGGTGGTCGGCGCGATCGGGATCGTCGGGACCTTCCTGGTCCTTCGGATCGCGACCGAGCTGGGCGAGGTCTCGGTCTACTCGCTCAACCTGACGATCGGGCTGGGCCTGGGGCTTGCGATCGATTACAGCCTGTTCATCATCTCCCGCTACCGGGAGGAGATCGCCAGGTCCGGGCCAGGCCTCGAGGCGATGTCCCGAACGCTCGGCTCGGCCGGCAGGACGGTGCTGTTCTCGGCGATCACGGTCGCGGCCTCGCTGGCGGCGCTCCTGATCTTCCCCCAGCGATTCCTCTACTCGATGGGGCTCGGCGGGATGACTGTCGCGCTCCTCTCCCTGCTCATCGCCCTGGTGGTGTTGCCGGCGATCCTCACCCTGCTGGGAGAGCGGGTCAACGCGCTCTCGCCGAAAGTCCTGCGGCGCCGGGAGGCACTCGACTCCGATCGGGAGTACCGGGGCTTCTGGTACCGGCTGTCGAGGT
>CAITDZ010000123.1 GCA_903891285.1 uncultured Solirubrobacterales bacterium | reverse complement strand
TACGAGATCGCTTCCGGGCCCCCAGGGGGCTCGCCAGGAGGCTCCCGGGCACCATCTCCACCAGACCGAGGGATCTTCGAGCGGCACCGGCTCCGCCGGTCGTTCGAAGAGCAGGGACCCCGGAACCAGCATCGCTGGATCTGCGCCCGGATACATCGCGGGGTCGGGCGCTCGCTCGGCGACGGTTTCGTAGCCGGTCTCCTCGACGAAGGCCCTGAACTGGGAGACGGTCACCGGGGTCTCCGCCAGCCAGAAGCCCGCGACCTCCGCCTCTGACGCCGGTGCTTCCTCGGGGTAGTGCTCGTCACTACCCATTCGGAACTCCCCCCCGGGAATCCAACGGGCTCCCTGCAGGGCCTCGGGCTCGGGGGTCTGGTCAATCGAGGTCAAGATCCGCTTCGCACCGGAGCACGGGCGTCGAGGAACCCGACTATCTCTCGGGAGAGCCTCCCGCCCTGCCAGGCAAGCGGCGAGTCCCCTGGCTCCTCGACGATCAGGTCGGCATCAGGCAGTGCCTCGGTCCACGTCGCCGCCACCGAAAGCGGATGACCCGGATCCCATTCATCGTGGCTTCCGACGACCAGACACGGCATCGACAGGTCTTCGAGTTGGGAGAGGTGTTCGAAGGGTTTAGAGCGCGGCACCTCCCGCAGGGCCTGGGCAACGGCTTCAGGTCGCGCGTGGCAGAGCGTCCGCTCGAGAGTGATCCGACGGACCGTTTCCCGTTCGTCCTCCGAACCCTCGAACTCACCTGCCACCAGGTCGGCGAATGCCTCGGGGCCTTCCTCCTCGAGAACGATCGCCCGCTCGTCCCACCGATCCTCCGGTTGGCCCTTGCCGGAAGGGTCGAATACGGGACCGATCAGGATCAGGGCCGAGACTCGTTCCGGGTTGGCGAGGGACCAGGCCAAGGCCGTATGACAGCCCATCGAGTGCCCTCCCACCACGAGCTCCCCCCCTTCGACACGCTCTGCGATAACCGAATCGAGGTCAGCTACCTGTTCGGGGTACCCGTAGCCATCCCCAGCGACCGGGGGATCCGAAAGGCCATGCCCTCGGGCATCCCACAGGTGAAGGGCACGACCGGAGCGCGGTATGGCCCGTGAACCATGGACAACGTAGTCGCGGGTCGCACTCAGCCCGTGGCAGAGGACGACCGGAGTGCCTTGCCCCTCCGAAGTGCCACGAATCAGCACCCCATCGACCTTGACCTCGAAGTCCTCCCTGCCGCCTTCTTCGCCCATCATCCCGTAATGAGTCGAGCCGATTCGATGACGACCGTCTCGGTCGGCTGCTCGTCCGGCCCACCAAGGCGACCGATCTCCTCGACGGTCCCAAAGCCCCGGGAGACCTTTCCGACCACTGCGTAGTCAGGCGGAAGACCGATTGGCTCCGATGCGGTGACCACGAAGAACTGACTGCCGGCAGAACCAGCGGGTTCGGCGGCAGATTTCGCCATCGCCACCGTTCCGGGCCCGTAGATGGTGTCCGGAGCAGGGCGCTCGACGATCGTGTAGCCGGGCCCTCCCGTGCCGTTGCCCTGCGGATCTCCCCCCTGGATCACGAAGTCCGGAACTATCCGGTGGAACCCGAGGCCGTCGTAGAAACCGTTCTCGACCAGGTAGGCGAAGTTGTCGGCGGCGATTGGCGATTCCGAGGTGTCGAGCGCGACCGTAAAGGCTCCCTTGTTGGTGACGAACCTTGCCGAAGCCCTGACTCCCTCGGCCACCGTTTCACCCGGGACGGGTTTGCCCACCCTTCCGGCCTTGACGACCACCTGTGGTTCCTCCTCCCCTCCCTCGGGAAGAACGAGGACTACAACCACCGCGATCAGGGCGACAATCCCGACGACTGCAACCAATCCCTTGGTCAGGTTCCGATCCGGAGACATGCTCCAACGGTAATCGATGGAAGAGACCGATTCCTCTCGGTGGAGCGGCTGTAATGATCGCCCAGTGGATCGCGGCCCGAACCTTCCTCCCCTCCGGATCAGGCTGGCAGGTCATGCCGTCACCCGGCTCGTAGCGGGGTTCCCATGGAGCTGGACCCTCCTTCGTCCGGCGGTGGAAGCCTTCTTCGATTCGGCCGCTACCTCCTGGGACTCGCGGACGACGGCAGGAAGTTACGAATACCTGGAGCCCCTGGCGGTGGCCCTCGGGAAGGTAGAGGTTCGCCCCGAAAGGGTTCTCGACATCGGGTGCGGAACGGGCGAGGCCACCCTGTTCCTGGCACGTGAGTTCCCGATGGCCGGGGTTCGAGGGGTCGACCTCTCGGAGGAAATGGTCAGGCGGGCGACCCGGAAGGTCGGTCTCGACCCCTCGGCCCGGGTGAGCTTCCGTGTCGGGGATGGCTCCGACCTTCCCTGGCTCGAGGACAGCTTCGACCTGGTCGTCCAGGTCAACGTTCCCCTCTTTCCGCGGGAGGTCGCGCGAGTGTTGAGGAGAGGGGGTGAGTTCGTCTCCGTCTCGACCCTGGGGGCCGATACTCCCTTCGACACCCCGGAGCGCTGGTACAGAAGGGCATTGATCAGGGCCGGGATGCTTCCTGCGGCGTCCGGCAGGGCCGGCACCGGAACCTGGAGGATTGCGAGGCTTTCCGGTGATGAACGATCCGGCTGAGTCACCCTTGCTCCTGATCGTCAACCCTTCTGCGGGCGGAGGGAGGGCGCGCCGCGTCCTCGACCGGGCGACCACCATCCTCGACCGGGTCCGGAAACCGTTTCGAGTCGAATTCTCGACGTCGGGTGAGCATGCGGGTGAACTCGCCAGCCTCGGAATCGATCTGGGCGAGACACCGGTCGCGGTCGGTGGCGACGGGCAGGTTGCCCGGATCGCGCATCCACTGGTCGGGACGGATCGGGTGATGGGAATACTGCCGACAGGCCGGGGCAACGACCTCGCGCGGGGCCTCGGAATCCCCACCCGGCCCGACGATGCCGTCCGGACACTCCTGGGCGGTGTACCGAGACGAATCGATGTCGGGCATTCCGACGGACGCAGATTCCTGGGGATCGCCTCGGTGGGGTTCGACTCCCGGGCCAACGAGATCGCCAACCGAAGTAACTTGATTCCCGGTACGTTCGTCTACGCCTGGGCTGCCCTCCGGGCACTGGTCGGCTGGAAGGCGGTGCGGTTCACGCTCACGGTGGATGGGAATTCGGAGCGAATCCAGGCCCATACGGTCGCGGTTGCGAACAACGCCTTCTACGGCGGAGGGATGAAGATGGCGCCCGGTGCCTCCGTATCTGACGGCCTCCTGGACCTCATAGTCGTGGGTGACGTATCGAGACTACGTTTTCTGGCGAACTTCCCGAAGGTCTTCCTGGGGCGCCACATCGATGGCGTCGATGTCTCCTGCGGGCGGGTTCGGGAGGTCCACATCGACGCAGGAGCACCGCTCACCGTCTTCGCCGACGGGGATCCGTTGACCGAACTCCCGGCCACGATTCGCGTCCTTCCGCGGGCTCTCTCGATCCTCTGCCCCCCAGGGGATAGCGATGCCTGAGCTGAGAGCCTCCCTCGCACGGGCGATCGGGGGTCTCAGTCGCATCTCCGGGAGGGGCGGCGGGACCACCCTCCCCGGGCGGGCAATGCTCGTGCTGGACCCATCTGCTCTCGAGCGGCTTGGGGGACAGCTCACCGACGGCTCGGTTCTGGTCAGTGCAACGAACGGAAAGACCACAACGGCCGCGATGCTCTCGAGGATGGTGGAGGAGTCCGGCCAGCGGGTCCTCGCCAATCGGGCAGGATCGAACATGCCCTGGGGCATCGTCACCACCCTGCTCGACGATCGCGAAGCGCTGGGCCTGTTCGAGGTCGACGAGGCATGGCTTCCAGAGGTAGCGGGCTCCCTCCGCCCCCGACTGATCGTCCTCGGAAACCTCTTCAGGGATCAGCTCGACCGCTACGGGGAGACCGAGTCGATCGCCTCCAGCTGGGCCCGACTGGTCGAGGGGCTGGGCAAGGGGACCGTCCTCGCCGCCAACGCCGATGATCCTCTGATCGCCTCGGTCGCCGCCGATTCACCGGGACGCGTCCTCTTCTTCGGAATCGAGGACGAAGGGGTTGCACTCGATAAGCCTCCACACGCAGCCGATGCTCGGCGTTGCCGAAGGTGCGGGGGTCGGCTCGTATTCGACCGGTCTTACCTCGGGCACCTCGGCGAGTACCACTGTCCGGCCTGTGGCCTGGCCAGGCCGGCTCCGGACCTCGTCGCCACCGAGGTCGAACTCCACGGAGCCGAGGGCGTTTCGGCCACCCTCACCCTGGGGGCGACGGAATTCCGGTTGGACCTACCGCTTCCGGGTGTCTACAACCTCTACAACGCACTTGCCGCCATCGCCGGGGCCGTTGCGCTTGGGATTGACGTAGAGGAGGCCCGGCTTGCCCTGGAGTCCCTCCCTCCCGTTTTCGGCCGAGCCGAGCCGATTCACCTCGCGGAGGGCGAAGCCCGGATCTTCCTGGTGAAGAATCCCGTTGGAGCGAATGAGGTACTCCGCTCGCTCGACCAGGAAGAGGGGCCTCTCGACCTCTGGCTGGCCCTCAACGACCGCATCGCCGACGGTCGCGATGTCTCCTGGATCTGGGATGCCGACTACGAGACGCTGGCGGGCAAGACCCGCTCCGTCGTCTGCTCAGGTTCCCGTGCTGCGGAGATGGCACTCAGGCTGAAGTACGCCGGGGTGAATTCCGAGTCGATCCGGGTCGACCGTGAGATCGGGAGGTCGATGGTGACCGCACTTGGCGCCGCGACCGGAACCCTCTACGCCCTCCCAACCTATACGGCCCTTCTCGAACTGAAGGACTACCTGGCCGAACACCGTGATCTCGAGCCATTCTGGGAGGGTCCGGGCCAATGACGGAAAGAGTTCGACTCCTGACCCTCTACCCGGACGAGCTCAACATCTATGCAGACCGGGGCAACCTGCTCTTCCTGAGGAAACGGTGTGAGTGGCGGGGGATCGAATTCGAGGCGAAGGAAGCCGGCCCCGGTGAGACCTTCTCCCCCGAAGAGGCCGACCTGATCTACATCGGCGGTGGCCAGGACCGTGATCAGGAGGCCGTTGGAGCCGACCTTCTCGAGACCAAGGGGGAAGCCGTTACGACCTTCGTGGAGATGGGCAAGCCGCTCCTGGCGGTATGCGGGGGGTTCCAGCTTCTCGGGAGGACGTGGTCATCCGGGGACGGCGAAGCGCGGGATGGTCTCGGGGTCTTCGATGTCACGACTGAACGCGGAACCGGGGAGAGGTTGATCGGCGCGGTCGCAGTAGAGACGAATCTCCTAGACGAGCGTCTCCTCGTCGCTGGCTTCGAAAACCACGCCGGGCGGACGAGGCTCGATGCCGGGGCGACCCCGTTCGGAACCGTGATTGCCGGGTATGGCAACAACGGTGAAGACGGAACCGAGGGCGTCCTGCGCAGAAACTCGATCGGGACCTACCTCCATGGTCCCCTCCTCCCGAAGAACCCCCGGCTCGCTGACCTTCTCCTGGCACTCGCCCTCTCGCCCACCGACCCGAATCCCCCGGGCCTCGCCCGACTGGAGGATTCCCTCGAGATGGCGGCCCATCAGGAGGCGCTGGACGCGGCGCTCAGGAACCGGAGGAACCGAAACCGTCGCTCCCGCGTTCAGACGAGCTGAGCTCCCCTGCCTCCACCGGCTCGAACTCGACGT
>CAITDZ010000122.1 GCA_903891285.1 uncultured Solirubrobacterales bacterium | reverse complement strand
CGAAACGCCGGGCGACCGCCTCGCCGATCCCGCTCGAGGCACCGGTGACCAGGACGACGCCGGGAGGGTTCAAGCCTCGGCCTGGCCGGACGGGAGGTCGAGCAGGTCCCGGACGGCCTCCTCGAAGACCTCGGTGTGGCGATCGACGTCGGCCTCGGTGGTCGAGGGCGACATCAGGGCCATGTTGTGGAAGGGAGTGATCATCACCCCGCGGTTCAGCGCGTGGAGGTGGAGGAAGCGCTCGAGTTCGGGGTCGGAGGCATCGTGGGCCTGGGTGCCGTTCAGCGCCGGATCCGGCTCGAACCGGTACTCGGCCCGGGAGCCGAGCTGGGTCACGTTCCAGGGGAGCTCGTACTTCCCGAAGATCCCGTGCAACCCGTCGCTGAACCTGGTCGCGAGGGGGATCGTCAGCTCGAAGGCCTCCTCGGTCAGGACGTCGGAGAGGGTCGCCCGGATCGCAGCCATCGAGAGCGCGTTGCCGGCCAGGGTGCCGCCGACCCCGCCCGTGTCCTCGTAGTCGGCCTCGGCATCGGCGAGCATCCGCTCGGTCACCTCGACGGTCATCCCGAGGGCACCAGCCGGGACTCCGGAGCCGATCGCCTTGCCGATCGTGAACAGGTCGGGCTCGAGCCCCCAGGCCTTCGTGCAGCCCCCCGGGCCGGCAGAGAAGGTGTGGGTCTCGTCGATGATCAGGAGGGTCCCGTGCTTCCGGGTGAGTTCACGGAGGGCCTCCATATAACCCGGCTCAGGGAGGACGATCCCCATGTTGGTCATCGCCGGCTCGGCCAGGACGCAGGCGATCTCCCCGGTGACGAGCGCCTGCTCGAGGGCATCGAGGTCGTTGAACTCGATCGCGACCGTGGTGACCGACGGGTCGACCGGCGGTCCGACGTTGCCCTCCCGGGAGACGGTGGTGCCGTTCGGCCCGGCCACGGCAAAGGTCTCGTCGACGGAGCCGTGGTAGCTGTAGGAGTAGACGAGGACCTTCGGGCGCTCGGTTATCTGACGACAGATCCGGAGCGCTGCCCGGTTGGCATCGGTCGCGGTGAGGGTGAAGAACCACCGCTCCAGGCCGAACCGACGGTGGAGCTCCTCACCGACCCAGGCGGCATCCTCGGTCGGCAGCATCATCGTGATCCCCTTCGTTGCCTGCTCGGCAACCGCCTGGGCCACCGGCTCGGGCGAGTGGCCCGGCATCGAACCGGTATCCCCCAGACATAGGTCGACGTAGGTGTGGCCGTCGACATCGGTGATCCGGGCGCCCGATGCCTCCGCGGCAAAGACCGGAAAACCCCCGGCCCACCGCATCATCCAGGGCATGGGGACGCCGCCGACCAGGTTCTTCCGGGCCCGCTCGTAGAGCTCCTTCGAGGTCGGGTTGGCCTCGATGAAGCGCTCCAGTTCAGCCGCGGTCAGCGAGGCGAGCCGCTCGCGATCGATCACCGTGCCGGTGGTCATCCAGTTACCCGTCCGGCGAGGTCGCCGAGAGCCCTCCTGCCCTGGAGGAAGAGGCCACCGGCCCCGAGGGCGACCTGCTCCTGGCGGCTGCCGATATCGGGCCAGAGGCCGAGCTGGCGGAGCGAGCTCAGAACGTCGTAGTAGGAGTGCTCCCGGCAGACCTTCCCGTCGCGGAACTCGAAGATGTCGGTGCCCTCGGTCTGGACCGGAAGGCCGGTCGCCGGCAACCCGATCCAGAGAGGCCCAGTGTTGACCCCGGTGAATGCCCACGGTTCGGTGACCCGGTCGCCCTCGTGGATCACCGGCTCGCGCATCGTGAAGTTGAGCTCCGAGAAGGCCGCGAAGAAGCCGTCGCAGTAATCGGCGTAGCGGGCCTTGCCCCGGATCGGCTCGGCGAGGGTCACGTCCCAGTACTCGATGTCGTCTGTGACGTGCTCGAGCACGGCCTCGGTGCCGGTGTTCCAGGCCTTCTGCCAGACCCGGAAGAAGTCGTCTGCCCACTCGCTCATCCCGCCAGAGGATAGTCGGGGTTTGGGGCTTGGGGGAGGATCGTGGTTAGACCGTCAGGAGGACCTGAGGACCGATTCGGCCGAGGTGAGCGCACACTCGACCGGGGTCCCCGATCCGGCCGAGAAGGAGTCCCCGGCAACGAAGAGCTCGACCCCACCGACCACCGTCTTCAGGTGGCTCTCCCCGCTCGGGCTCACGGGCTTCGAGTAGCGCCATTTCTTGACCTGGACCTTCGCCGGGTCAGGCTCGAGGCCTAGTTCCTTGAACCCACCCATGAGGAACTCGAGCTGGTCCTCCTCAGGCGAGTCGAAGAGCCGGGCGCTCTCTTCCGGCTCGGCCCGAAGGCTCACCCCAGGTCTGTTGTCGGGGAACTTGAGGAACTCGAGTACGAAGGAATCTAACCCGGCCGGGGGTGAGTCCTCGAGGCTCCTGACCAGCGGACCACCCGGCAGGCCGATCTCGGAGTCCAGCACGGCAAGCCCGACCAGGCAGGCCGAGTAAGGGTTGGGGAGAGAGGTGAGAGGGTCGCCGAACAGCTGGCCGACTAACTCCTGGGCCTGGGGGAGCGGCGCAGTGACGATCAGCGAGCCGCTCACCTCGACCTCGAACGGCCCATCCTCCCGATCGCCCTCCGGTTCGATGGGCAGGATGACGGAGTCCCCTTCCCGGCGGGCCTCGCCCACCCGGCAGCTCATCTCGATCGCGAGCCCATCGGCCAAATGCTTTCCGAGAGCCGAGAGGCCCTGCCTCGAGTACCAACCCGCCCCAGACGGCAGGTCGACGTGGTTCAGCAGCCCGGCCGTGGTCCCGAGGGCAGCCAGCCGCTCGGTCAGCGGTCCATCCTCGAGCACCGGCAGACCGTGGTCGAACAGCCCACCCTCGAACCGGCGGGTAGCCATCCGACCGCCTGGGGTCCGGCCCTTGTCGAGCAGCAGATAGTCGGCCCCCTGGGACTCGAGCTGCCTGGCGATCCAGAGCCCGGCCAACCCCGCCCCGACCACACAGATCTCGGTCTTCTTCCTCTCGGTCACCACCATCATCCCCGCATCAGCGAGGTTATTCGAGTCGGGGCCGACCGAGCGGGACTCGACCCCGCGCACCCGAAAACCGCCGTCGGAATTGGGGAGAATGTGCCCAGTGGACCAGTCCAATGGATCGCAGGAGCAGAGGGTCACCGACGCGGCCCTCCTCTATTCGCTCTCGACCGACCTCGAGCAGATCGCGAACAACTTCCGTGACCCGAAGCAGGAGTGGCGGAGGCTGATCGCAGAGTTCGTCGGGACCTTCTTCCTGGTCCTGGTCGCAGCCGGCGCTGCGATGGTGGCAAAGGCCTACCCGGACACGGTCAGTGAGGCAGCCGCCGTGGTTGCCCCGGGGATGATGGTGATGGCGATCATCATGTTCATGGGCAAGACCTCGGGAGCCCACCTGAACCCGGGGGTGAGCATCGCCTTTGCCCTAAGGGGCGACTTCCCCTGGAACCGGGTGCCCGGTTACGTCGTCGTCCAGCTGGCCGGAGCGATCGTCGCGGCCTTCCTGCTCGAGGCCCTGATCGGCCTGACCGCCGCCGACGGCGGGACCTTCCCCGGAGCGGATACGAGCGACCTGGCCGCCTTCGGTACCGAGGCGGTCCTCACCTTCGGGCTGGTCTCGGTGATCCTCGGGACGGCCTCGGGCGCCCAGAACATCGGCATCGTCGGGGCAATCGGGGTCGGTGCTTACATAGGCCTCGCCGGGCTCTGGGCAGCGCCGCTCTCGGGTGCCTCGATGAACTTTGCCCGGACCTTTGGCCCGGGCCTGGTCGGCGGGGACCTGAGCGCGATCTGGGTCTACCTGGCTGGCCCGCTCACTGGAGTGGTTGCCGCCGTACTACTGGCCTTCGTCCTTAGAGGGCGAGGCGGAGGGAGGATGGGCTCCCGCGCGGCACAGGGCACGATCCACACCGAAGTCTCGGATCCCGCCGCACCCGTGCCCGGGACGCCCGCGGAGCCGAAGAAGGGCAAGGGCGAGTAGATGCCCCCTAGAAGTGCCCGGTTAGCCGTTTCTCCCGGATCAGTGAGGCGGCAGTGCCGATCAGGAGGATCAGCCCGATGATCGCCAGGGAGATGGTCGGGTCGAGCTTGCCGACGAACTCCTGGGCACCGAGCTTCAGGCCGACGAAGACGAGCAGCGCCGCCAGGGCGGTCTTCAGGTAGTAGAGCCGCTCGACCAGGATCGCCACCAGGAAGAAGAGGGGCCTCAGCCCCAGGAGGGCGAAGGCGTTGGCGGCCCAGACGATGTAGGTGTCGGTGGTGACCGCGAGGATCGCCGGGACTGAGTCGACCGCGAAGAGGAGGTCGACCAGCATGATCCCGACCAGGGCCCCACCCGAGGCGGTCAGGACCCGCTTTCCGTTCTGCTTCAGCCAGAGCTTCCCCGAGTGGTCGTCGACTATCGAGAGGCGGTCCTTGATCTTCTGGACCAGCTTCTCCTCACCCTCGTGGTCGTGGCGATGCTGGAACAGCCGGATACCGGTCCAGATCAGGATTGCTGCGAACGGGATCGAGAGCCAGCTGAAGGTGCTGAGTGCGGCCGCGCCGACCACGATGAAGATCGCCCGCAAGACCAGGGCCCCGATGATCCCGTAGGTCAGGAGCCGGTGCTGCTGTTCGCTCGGGATCGCGAAGGCAGTGATCACCAGAAGGAAGACGAAGACGTTGTCGAGCGAGAGCGACTTCTCGATCAGGTAGCCCGAGACGTAGGTCTTGCCCGGCTCGGTGCCCATGGTCAGGAAGACGTATCCACCGAAGGCAAGCGCGATCCCGATCCAGAAGACGCTCGCCAGCGCGGCCCCGCGAGGGCTCATCACCCCGCCCCGTGAGCGCATCACGACCAGGTCGAGGAAGAGCAGGACGGCGACGATTCCGACGAGGATCAGCCACTCGTCGAGCCCCGCGTTCGAGGAGGGATCCATTCCCGAAAGAGCCTAGACGAGGCGGGTCGGAAACGACCCTCTCCGGAGGCCCCGTCTACCACCGATCTTCGCCCTGTCTGGGTCGCTAGGGTGCCCGGCCATGACGAAGGGAGAGGGGTCGAAAAAGGGCCTGGTCCGAAACCTCGGGCTGGTCGGGGCGGTGGCGGTTTCCCTCGCGGTGGTCGGCCCGAGCATGTCGGTCAGCCTGAACCCCCAGGCGATGGCCGAACAGGTCGGTGGCTCGGTCCCGATCGTCTACCTGTTCGGCCTCGTCCCGATCGCGACGATCGCGGTCGCCTTCGTCGTCCTGACCCGCCGTCAGGGAACTGCGGGCTCGCTCTACCAACTGGTCGGCATGGAGGTGGGGCCGCGTGCCGGGGCCGTTTCGGGGATGTGGCTGCTCGCCGCCTACTGCTCCTTCACCGCGATCACCGCCTCCTCGTTCGGGATCTTCACGGCCAGCTTCATCGAGGCGGTCACGGACGTCAACGTCGGCAACCCGGGCACCTTCGCGCTGATGGCGCTGGGAATGTTGACCGCCCTCTTCTTCTCGGTCCGGCCGGCCCGCCGGGCGAGCCACCTCCTGCTCGGGATGGAGGGCCTGACCATGACTCTGATCACCGTGACCGTCGTCATCACCTTCATCACCCTGATCACGGTCGGAGGCCCGGAGGGGCAGTCGGTCGACTTCTCCGACTTCCGGTTCCAGGGAGTGACCACGGAAGGGCTGGGGCTCGCCCTCACCTTCGCGATCCTCTCGACGGCGGGCTTCGAGGGTGCCGCGGCGGCCGGTGAGGAAACTCGCAGGCCGACCCGGAACATCCCCCTGGCGATCGTCGCCACGGCGCTCCTGGTCAACGTCTTCTACATCGGGGTCAGCGCGGTCGGGGTCTGGGCCTTCGGGATCTCGCCGAACGACCTCAAGGCATTCGAGGCAAGCGCCTCGCTTCCGGGCGAGATCGCCGACACCTACGTGACCCAGGGCCTCGGCGACTACATAACCCTGGGTGGGGCGATCAGTTCGCTCGCCTGCATGATCGCCGCCCAGATCGCCGGCGGTCGGGTGATGTTCGCCTTCGGCCGCGACGGGCTGCTGCCCAGGCGCCTCAGCAAACTCTCCCCGGTCTGGTCCACCCCGGCCCTGGCCAGCCTCGTTACGGCCGTGATCGG
>CAITDZ010000121.1 GCA_903891285.1 uncultured Solirubrobacterales bacterium | reverse complement strand
TTATATAGAGCCGCAGGTACCCCAGCTGCCGCGGGAGAGTCGCTTCGCCCTCCGCTCGGCCGCGGCATATGACGAATACCGGCTGAACCGGGACCCGACCACGTACACCTTCGCCCTGCCGCGGGAGACCATCACCTTGCCAAGGTCCGTGCCCGACTTGGAGACATAGGCGAGCAGTCGGCCGTAGCGGTCGCGTTTCGGCTGGCGGGGGTCGGTCTTCACCTTGACCCGGCCCGTGGCGAGCCTCTTCATCAGGGAGGAGGCCGCCCTGCCCCCACACTCGAGCCCTCCGTAGACCTCGGGCGTGTCTATCCCCAGCAGCCGTATCGTCTCGGAGCCACCCTTGGCCTTTGCCACCTCGATCGTGTCGCCGTCGACCACCTCGGTCACCGTGCCGCGGAACCGGACCACCTCCGGCGCATCCCCGCCCCCTCCACCACCACTGGCCGACGAGCAGGGACAGGGCAGCGAGTCGCAGGCCCTGCCGTCCCCGTCGCCATCGAGGGAGTACGGATCCCCGGGCAGCAGGTACTTCTGGGCCTGGGCCTGGTTGCCGAAGTCCGAGCAGTCGTAGTCCCGCGCCTCGGCCTCGCCGGGACCCCCGACAAGGATGAGGCCGAAGGCCACCGCCCCGGTTGCGGTCAGCCCCAGATGGCCCAGCCGGAAAGCTTTCCCTGCATCCCTGCGCACGTTCATCTCCTACCCCGAAAAATACGCGACCAGGCCGATCGCCCCACCGCACCTTCCCGGTGACTTAGGGGTTTCATTGATCGAAGGATCGAGTGAGTACGGCTTTAGGTAGCCAGGGAAAACCGGTCCGACCGCCCCCGGGGGTGGGCGATAGAGGGGACAACGGAGTTCGTGGTCGCGGATGCAGGGTCCGCACCACGGGCTCCCCCCTTTACCCCCTCTCCTCTCGTGTCTGGGCCTACCTCGGCCCAGGCACGCATTGCTTCAGGCGGCGTCATCAGGAGCGCGAACCATCTCGAGGAACTCCTCGGAGACGACCTCTTGCGAACCCAGCGCATCCGTGAGTTGCTCGAGGGCTTGGAGGGCCATCACCCTCAGGGCGATTGGGAGCTTCTCCCCGCGATCGGGATCGTCACCTGAGATCACCTCGTCGGCCGCCCCGACTGCCTCCATTGCCAACAGGTCGAGTGTCGCCTCCAACCCGAGAGCACTCGCCGTGACCCCGAGAGTCGGAATCGTGGCGATCCAGTAGCTGCCCTTGAGCCTGGATCCGGTCGCGGGCTCCAACTCGACCGTTAGGTCCGCGTCCTCGGTGAGTGCGAGCAGGTCCACAGCCAACAGGGACAGGCGCGATCCCTCAGGCTCGGATCGACCGCCTCCGCCCGACCCGGTCACGCTTCCTCCTCACTCTCATCAGATTCGGTCCGTTCGACGATCATCGTCAGCCTGCGGTGTGCGGCGACCACCTCGGGGTGGGGCTCGGGCCACTCACCCCGCTTCATCGCCTCGTACTGCTCGGTGCAGTCGATCCCGACGAGGATCACCGGTCAGGACTCCGCCGAGCGAATCAATCGGGCCAGCGCCCCACCGAAGAAGGGGCTACTCAGGACGCGGCCCCTTCCTCCCCCGCGGCTCCAGCCGACAGAAGTAACTCCCTTGACCACGTACTCGATCGCCCCGCCCGCGTCGACACGCTCGACGAGCCACGGTCCCCCGCTCGAGCCAGGGGCCATGTCGCACTGGCCGACCACGGGAGCCGGGCCGGGAAAGGCACGGCTGAAGCGGGAGGTGTCTTTCCAGGTACCAGTCGAGCACATCCTGAGCTGCTGGCCCCTCATCGCCCCGGCGGGGTAGCCGAGGATCCGGGTCTCGTCGAACCTCGACGGGCGAAGTTCGTAGTCGACCCCTTCGATGAAACCACCGAGGGGCCCACTTAGAGAGACGACCCCGATGTCGAACTTACCTGCGAGGAGACCTCCCGAAAGGACGGAACCAATCCATCCTGGGGCGACCTCGACGAACCTCCACCCCCACCTCCTGAACGATCTACCGAACTCGTAACCCGGGAGGAATCGGACCGAGAAAACCCAGCCCGCCTCATCGAAAAGGCAGTGTGCGGCCGTAAGGACAAGACGCCGACTCGGTGTGTCGATCAGGGTTCCCGAGCAGGAGCCGAGCCCTGCACGGGAGCGAAGCAGAAGCTTTCCCACCGCGTGAGTCGGGAGCGTGTTGGGAACCACCGTATGACGGAGAAGGGGGGTCCCCCCACTGCCGGTCGGGGAGGGGGTTACCCGCGGCGCGCCACCCGACAGGTCGTTCGCGAGCGCCTGGGCCACTCGATCATCGGTCCAAAAGAGGGGATCTGTGGCGGCGGAGCCAGGGGGCGCGACTTTTCGTGTCACGGAGGAGGCAGCTGCCGACGGCGGACCGGAGTTCAAGAGGGTCGCCAGCGCGATCAGTCCGCAGGCGATACCCCAACAGAGGAGTCGGGAGCGAGTGGTAATCAGATCGTTCTTTCTCATTGGTGAAGGGCTAGTCGGGATCCGGCACACTTTCCTGACAACCCTCCGAACCGACTTTCAGCGCGGCCCAGGCACGTTCCTGAAGCGGAAGTCCTCCGGCTCGCGGCCGGGCTGGACGAAGCGGCACTGGCCCGACTCGCCCGATTCGAGCAGGCCGACCACCGCATCGACCACGACGGAGGTCGGGATGATCGGAACCTCCTCGCCCTCGAGCGCCTCCTTGATCGGCTCGATGATCTTGGTGTCGGAGAATCCAGGGCAGATCGCGTTCAGGTGGATCTGCTCCTGGACCAGGATCGGCCCGACCGAGCGGACCAGCCCGACCACCCCATGCTTGTTCGCGGCATAGATCGGATCGAACGGAACGGGGGCGAGGCCGG
>CAITDZ010000120.1 GCA_903891285.1 uncultured Solirubrobacterales bacterium | reverse complement strand
CTTCCGGTGGCAATCCTCTTGACCATCGGCTTTGCCGCCGTCTTCGCCCAGGGGGATGATCGCCTCAGCGACCTCAGCCTGGCCTACGGCCTCTACTTCCTGGCAGTCTGCCTCGCCGCCCACATCTTCATCCGGATCAGGCTTCCGGATTCCGATCCCTTCCTCTTCCCCCTTTTCGCGCTCCTCACGGCGATCGGCCTGATCATGATCTACCGCCTCGATTCGGACCTCGCCCGCGAGTTCGCCCGGGACCAGGCCAACTGGTTCGTGGTCGGGCTCGTCTTCTTCGCGATGACGGTCCTCTTCCTCCGCGACTACTCGGTGCTCGAGCGGTACCGGTACACGATCGCCGCGGCAAGCCTCTTCCTGCTGATCGCCCCCCGACTGCCGGGAATCGGCGAGCAGGTGAACGGCGCCTATCTGAGTATCTCGCTCGGGCCGCTCTCCTTCCAGACGACCGAGCTCGCCAAGATCGGGATCGTCATATTCCTCGCCGCCTACCTCTGGGAGAACCGGGAGCTCCTCGTGATCAAGGCGAAACGGGTCCTGGGGATCACCCTGCCGCCACTTAAGTATCTCGGCCCGCTCCTGGTCGTCTGGGGGGCTTCGATGCTGATGCTCATCTTCATCCGGGACCTCGGCAGCTCCCTGATGTTCTTTGCCGCGTTCCTTGCCCTGCTCTACGTCGCGACCGGCCGACTCTCCTTCGTGGTCGTCGGCATGGCGATGTTCCTGCTCGGCGCCTGGGTGATCTACTCGACCGTCGGCCACGTCACCGACCGGGTCGACATCTGGCTCGATCCGTACCAGGACCCCTCGGGGGCCGGGTACCAGGTGCTCCAGTCGATGTTTGCCCAGGCCGACGGGGGCCTCCTCGGCGAGGGCTTCGCCGAGTCGCTGGTGACGATCCCCGGCACCGAAACGGCACTGCTGCCGGCCGCCCACACCGACCTGATCTACACCCTCGTGGTCAGCGAGACCGGACTCGCGGGTGGGGTCGCGATTCTCGCCACGTACCTGATGATCGCTGCTCGGGGCTACAAGACTGCGGTGATCGCCCGGGACGGGTTCTCGAAGCTCCTCGCCACCGGCCTGACCACCGTCTTCACCTTCCAGGCCTTCGTGATCATCGGTGGCGTGACCCGGGTCATCCCGCTCACCGGCGTCACCCTGCCGCTGGTCTCCTACGGCGGCAGCTCGATCGTCGCCAACTTCATCCTCCTCGGCCTGCTCCTGCTGATCTCCGACCGGGCCCGCCGTGAGGCGAGGCGGCTTTCTTCCTAAGTGGACCAGCGGATCACAAGACTGTTCGGGTTCGTCTTCGTGCTGTTCGCCGTCCTGGCCGGCTTCACGGCCTGGTGGGCCGTGCTCGATGCCGACCAGTTGAAGGGCGAGCGGGCCAACAAGCGGCCCCTGTTCGAGGCCCAGCGGATCAAGCGAGGAACGATCAGGGCCTCGGACGGGACGGTCCTCGCCGAGTCGAACCCGATCGGAGAAGGGGAGTCACGGCGATTCATCCGTGAGTACCCGTTGGGCGAGCTGTTCGGCCATCCGCTCGGGTACTCCTTCGCCGAGCAGGGGAGCTCGGAGTTCGAGCGCTACCACGACCAGACCCTCACCGGCCAGGGGAATGAGGTCGACGACTTCCTGCAGGAGATCTCCGGTGAGCCACCGGCCGGTAATCCGATGGCGACCGCGCTCGACGTCGGGGCGCAGCAGACCGCGCTCGACCTGCTCGCCGGCCAGCCCGGGTCGGTGGTTGCGATCGAGCCTGCCACCGGGAAGGTCCGGGTTGCGGCGAGCATCCCGGCCTACGACCCGAACCTGGTCCCCGATTACCTCAAGGACCTCAACTCCGACCCGGCCGCCCCCCTGCTCGACCGCAGTACCCAGGGCCAGTACCCGCCAGGGTCGACCTTCAAGCTGGTGACTGCAGCCGCTGCGCTCGACAGTGGCGCGATCGACACTTCGACCCTGATCGACTCCCCGGCGACGATCGACGTGCAGGGCAACCCACTCTCCAACTTCGGCGGTGCAACCTTCGGTTCGATCGATATCGAGACCGCCCTGACCAACTCGGTCAACACCTTCTTCGCCCAGCTCGGGGAACAGATTGGCAGCGACACCCTGTTCAAGTACATGGACCGCTTCGGCTTCGGCTCGAAACCCCCGATCGACCTTCCGCCCGACGAGCTGTCGGTTTCGGGCGTCTTCGAGGAGGGGAGCCTGGTTCGCCCCGATGACGGGGTCGACGTCGGGCGGATCGCAATCGGGCAGGAACGACTCCTGGTCACCCCGCTCCAGATGGCCCAGGTGGCGGCTGCTATCGCCAACCGCGGGGTCCTCATGAAACCGAGGATCTGGACCGCGATCCGGGACCGTGACGGTCGACTCGTCTCGACGATGGAGCCCGAGACCCAGTCCGAGGTGATGACTGCGGGAACGGCGGCCGAGTTGACCCAGGCGATGACCTCCGTGGTCGACGAGGGAACCGGTACGGCTGCTGCGCTCTACGGGATCGACGTCGCCGGGAAGACCGGCACGGCCGAGGTACCGGGCCGGGCCGATTGCGCCGGCCTGCCGAACCAGGCCTGGTTCGTCGGTTTCGCCCCGGCGGACCGGCCCGAGGTGGCGGTGGCCGCCACGGTCGAGTGCACCTCCGGGACGGGCGGCACCGTTGCCGCGCCGATCGCCGCAGGAGTGATGCAGGAGCTGCTCGGCG
>CAITDZ010000119.1 GCA_903891285.1 uncultured Solirubrobacterales bacterium | reverse complement strand
CACCGACCGGCTGAGACCAAGAGTCCGTTTCAGATCTTCAACAGGAGGATCGTGTTGAGCACGAACAGGATCGCCACCGCGACCGTCGCCCGGTTCAGGGTCCGCTCGACCATCGACCCACCGCCGACCGAGCTCCCGCCACCGCCGATTCCGAAGGCGCCGGACATCCCTGCATCCTTCCCGGAATGCAGCAGGATGAGGAACATCAGCAGGAACGCGATGAAGACTTGGATTACTGCGAGAACCGTGTACACGAGGAGGGATACTAGCCGGAGTCCGGCGTTGGGCCGGCGGAGGAGCCGCGGGCGGCATCGAGCCGCTCGAGGATCTCGACGGCCTCGCTCCGGAGCGAGGCCTCGAGCCGTTCGAAGTCGGACCGTTCGAGCTTGCCGGTGCGAAAATCGTCTTCACAGTCCCTGATCTCACGGAACTTCGAATCGCGGGCAGCCTCGAGCTCGGCGACTACGGGATCCTCTCCACCAGCAGCGCTTTCCCGGCGAAAGGGAACGGTGACCAGGCCAACGACGAGGCCAGCCAGCAGGAGGCCGAGCAGCAGGTCGATCACGAGGGTTCCTTCCTGAGACGGCGGGCGGGCCAGAGGGCGAAGAGGGCGCCGAGGACCGCGATCAGCGCACCGACCCAAACGGCGGCGACCATCGGGCTGACGATCACCCGGAAGGTCGCCTCGCTTACCGTGGCCGGCCGCGTGTAGTCGGCAATTACCCGATCGGTTGCCAATCGCTGGATCGCGACCAGCTGGCCGGTGATCGCGTCCGACCTGCCCGGGCGATCCCGAACCGCCGGCAGGACGACCGTTCGCATGTAGGCGCCGAATCGGCGATCCGCCATCTCGGCCCTCTTCTGGACCCGATCGGTGTCGGGCTCGAGCGATACCCAGAAATCCTCGAGGCCGCGAGAGTCGAGTCCGACCTCGCTGGTCGCCTCCCCCTCGAAGTACCCCGAGATGCTTCTCGGCCCTGCACCGCCAAGGAAGTACCGACGGCTCGGCTGGAGGACCATCTCCCCCTCTCCCCCTCCCTGCGGTGCGACTTCGAGCTTCGCCCCGAAGGTGAGTGCCTGGTCGTCGCGCCTGACCGTCGGCTCCTCGTAGGTGATCCTGTAATTCTCGACAACGGTCGACTCCCCGGGCATCAGGGTTACGTCCCGTTTGGTGTCGAAGCTCGATGAAGCGGCGACCCCGACCAGCAGGATGACGAACCCGAGGTGGACCAGGTACCCCCCGTAGCGACGGCGGTTGCCCCTGGCGACGTCGACCACCGATCGAAGGAGGCTGTCCCCCGACGCACCCTTCTTGGCCATCGCCGAGCGAATCGTCTCCTGGGCGAGTGCGACGATCGTGAAGGCGGCGAGTACGAACACGGCGAAGGCCCAGGGGTTGTCGATCGCGTCGGTCGCGAACAGCAGGATCAGGGCCATGACGAGTGCCGCAATCAGGGGACCGACGACCACCTTGCGAAGGCCGCTCGGCGAGATCTTCCGCCAGGCGAACAGCGGTCCGATCCCGGTGAAGAGGACTAGCAGGACGGCAAGGGGGGTCGTGTACCGATCGAACCAGGGGGCCGCCAGGGTCGAGCGGGTCCCGGTGAGCAGTTCGGAGATCAGTGGGAAGAAGGTTCCCCAGAAGACGACCACGCAGAGGGCGACGAGCAGGAGGTTGTTGACCATGAACATCGCCTCTCGGGATGCGATCGAGTCGATCCGGCGTTCGGAGCGGAGAAGGTCGAGTCGGGAGATGATCAGGGCGGTCGAGCCGATGACCACGACCGAGATCAGCCCCAGGAAGTAGGGGCCGACGGTCGAGTCGCCGAAGGCGTGGATCGACTGGAGGATCCCCGATCGGACCAGGAAGGTCCCCAGCAGGGCCAGCGAGAAGGCCGCAACGATCAGGCTGACGTTCCAGACCTTGAGCATCCCCCGCTTCTCCTGGACCATCACCGAGTGCAGGTAGGCGGTGACGATCAGCCACGGCATGATCGAGGCGTTCTCGACGGGATCCCAGGCCCAGTAGCCGCCCCAGCCGAGCTCCATGTAGGACCACCGGGCGCCGAGGACGATCCCGATCGTCAGGAAGGTCCAGGAGATGAGGGCGAACTTGCGGGAAGACTTGATCCAGGAGGCGTCGAGCCGACGCGAGATCAGCGCCCCGATCGCGAATGCGAAGGGAACGGTCAGTGAGACGTACCCGATGTAGAGCATCGGCGGGTGGATCATCATCGCCGGGTGCTGGAGCAGGGGATTCAGGCCGGCACCCTCGACCGGGGGCTGGGCGAGGGTGCCGAACGGGTTGACCCCTCCACCGACCAGCATCAGGCCGGTGAAGAAGACGGCCACGCCCAGCATCACCGCGGTGGCCCACGGAACGACATCGACCAGCCTGCCGCGGGTGAGCCGGAGCGACGCAGCGGCCACCACCGAGAGCAGGAAGACCCAGAGGAGCAGCGAGCCCGACTGGCTCGACCACATCGCAGTCATTTTGTAGAAGAGGGGCGTGGTGGTGGATGAATGGCTGGCCACCACTTCGAGCGAGAAATCGTTGGAAACGAAGGCGATCTCGAGGGCGATGAAGCAGACGAGCAGAAGGCCGAACAGGGCATAGGCCGCCAGCCGCGCCGAATCGACCCACCGCTGATCGGACCTGAAGGCCCCGATCAGGGCTGCGACCACGCCGAAGACGGCCGTCAGGAAGGCGACCGAGAGGGCTGCGTTGCCTAGGCTGCTGATTCCTTCTTCTCCGAGAACTTCGAGGGGCACTTGGTCACCAGCGTGTCCGGCTCCCCCTCGAAGACCCCGTTCGCGACGGTGCCCTTGATGATGATCTCCCTCCCCTCCCGGAAGGGATCGGGTACGACACCGTCGTAGACGACCGGGATCGACTCGGGACCCTTCCGGTCCCGGACGTGGAAGGTGATCCCGCGGTCGCCGCGGTCGACGATCGTGCCGTGGACGACCTTCCCGGTCATCTCGTAATTCTGACCCGGCGTCGCGTCGACCAGCTCCGAAGGCTGCCGGGCCTCGCTCGATGCGTTGAACGAGGTGTAGACCAGCCCGCTGGCCAGAAGCACCGCCGCGCCGAGGGCGACGACGAGGCGAATGGTGCGCTTTCGCGAACGGTCCATCGGACTCCGGATTATCGCAAAGACGCCTTCCGTCCAACCCCCGGGAGCAGCGGCCTCGGGGGTAGTAATTGGTGATCAATGAAACAATCCCGGCGATGAATGAAGGCAGGAGGACGATGTTGATCACCGGGGCCGGGAGTGGGATCGGGGCGGCCACGGCAAGGTTGCTGGCGACCGAATGGGACCTCGTCCTCTGCGGCCGTCGCTCCGGACCGGTCGAGGAACTTGCGGCGGCGCTCGGTGGCGAGGGGAAGGCGATCGGAGTGGCCTGCGACGTAGCCGAGTGGGATCAGGTCGAGGCGATGGTGGCCAAGGCGATCGAGACCTTCGGCCGGATCGATGCCGTCTTTGCGAATGCCGGGTTCGGCGCGACCCGCGGATTCCTCGAGGAGAGTCCCGAGCAGTGGCGGGCGATGGTCCTGACCAATGTGCTGGGTCCCGCGCTGACGATCCGGGCGACCCTCCCCCACCTTCTCGAGCGCGGCACCGGCCACTACCTGATCACCAGCTCGGTCGCCGGACGGAGGGCATTGCCGGGGTCGCTCTATTCCTCGACCAAGTTCGCTGCGACCGCGATGGCCGAGTCACTTCGGCAGGAGCTGAGGAACCGCGACGACGACAACTCGATCCGGGTCACGGCAATCGAGCCCGGAATGGTAGATACCCCGTTCTTCGACGAGCGCCCGGGGTCCTGGGCGCTCCGCGACACCGAGATCGCCGAAGCGGTCGAGTGGGTGCTCGGCCGTCCCGAATCGGTCGACGTGAACGAGATCCTGATCAGGCCGATCGGTCAGGCAGTCTGAATCGTCGGGTCAGGCGAAGCGCCTGACCACACGAGCCCAGACGAGCTGGGGACCCGCGCCAAGACGAACCGCCGTCGAGTCGAGGGCCGGGCTGTCGACTACCTCCGTGAATTCGGGGAGCAGATCCCGGTCCGGAACCTCCCTCAGACCGGCGACCTTCTGCCGCCAGGACCGGATCAGCCGTCGCTTGTTCCAGACGGCCCTCCAGGCCCGTACCTTGCTGCCGAGCCAGCCGCCCGCTGCAGCAGCGCCAAAGGTGGCGAATTCGGTAGCGAGCAGGAGCGGGGCGAGCAGGACGAGGGTCCGCGACTGGTAGTTCGAAAGCACGGCAATCAACCTGCCCTCCTCGAGCCACTGCCACTTGCCGGGACCGCCTTCGAACTCGTAGTCGTGGACGACCGTCGCCTCGGGACAGACCAGCACGGACAGCCCTGCAAGCCTGGCGCGCCAGCAGAGGTCGACGTCCTCGTGGTACATGAAGATCGCCGGGTGGAAGCCTCCCAGTCGCTCGAAGGCGGAGGCACGGACGAGCATCGTCGCCCCGGAGACCGAGAGGACCTCCCGGGGTGGACCGGATTCGGGCGGACCCAGGTAGCCGCCCGACCAGGAGAGTCCGCTCAGGTGGATCGGGTTGCTCCCGGCATTCACCCGACCGTCCGGGAGGAGTACCTGTGCTCCGGCCACCGCTGCCGCGGGGTCCGCTTCCAGGGCATCGAGGAGGACCTCCAGCATCGAGGGGTCGGCTTCGGAGTCGGGATTCATCAGGAGCAGGTAGTCGCCGGAGGCCGCACCCGCGCCAAGATTCACGCCCTGGGCGAAACCGAGGTTCGATCCCGGATCGACGTAGACGGCGCCAGTCCGTTCGGCGGTCGGGCGGTGACGGGCGTCCCCGGAGTTGTCGACCAGGATGACTTCATCGGGCGGCCGGGTCTGGGCCATCAGGCTCTCGATCGCGGCCGAGGTAACAAGGGGGTCCTCGAGGTAGCCGACCAGGATCGCCGAGACCCGGGGCATCAGAGGGTCCGCCTTCCGAAGCGGACGGTTTGGTCCCGTCCCCGGGCTGTTTCCTCGCTCCCTGGCACCGGCCCGGAACGGTAGCCGAGGCGGGCCGACCTCCCCTGCGGCGACCGATCCGGGGCGAGTGGTGCCGCGGACACCTCCGTCCATAAGATGACCCGATGGAGATCGTCTCGACCGAACTCGACGGACCGCGTGTCGTCATTCCGCGGGTCATCGAAGACGATCGGGGGTTCTTCCTCGAGGCGTTCAGGCATTCCCTGTTCGCCGAGGAGGGGATCGAGTTCGACCCCGTTCAGCAGAACCATTCCCGTTCCCATCGCGGAGTGGTCCGCGGGATGCACTTCCAGTACGGCGACGGGGTCGCAAAGCTGGTCCGGTGCGTCAATGGGGCGATCCTCGACGTCGTGGTCGACATCAGGCCCGACTCACCGACCTTCGGCCAATGGGAAGGCTTCGAGCTGAGCGGTGAGAACCTCCGTCAGGTCTTCTGCCCGGTCGGATTCGCACACGGCTTCTGCGTCTTGAGCGAGTCGGCCGACGTGCTCTACGACCAGTCCGCCTACTACGACCCCGAGCTCGACGCCGGCTTCCGCTGGGACGACCCCGAGGTCGGGATCGAGTGGCCGGCTGACCTCGAGCTGGAGTGCTCCCCGAAGGACGCGGAGGCTCCCTCCCTCTCCGAGATCGAGGAGAGCCTCCCCTTCCGGACCGACTGAGCGTCCAGGACGCCTGCGGGCTGAAGCGGACGACGGGTCTCGAACCCGCGACCTCGAGCTTGGGAAGCTCGCGCTCTACCAACTGAGCTACGTCCGCAGGCGCTCGATCCTACCGTCTGGTGTTTGGAGCACGAACGGCCACGCAGCCGCGGACACGCTCAGATGGAGGGCAGTAGAGCGGCCAGGCCCAGGCCGATCTCGATCGCGATTCCACCGAGGTTCTCCCTCGTCCAGACTCGGTCGATCGGGGTGAATATGGTTCGGGCGAGACCCGCCGCGAGCCAGGCCGCTCCCAGCATCTGAAACGCAACTGGCTCCCCGGTAAGGAGCGGGAAGGCCCCAAGGGCGATGAACAGCCCTCCATACGTCGCCCTCGGTTCGAGGCCGCCGTGGGGTCGGTTCGCCTCGATGCCGACCAGGCGCATCGCCCTGCTCGGTGCCAGGAAGCCAAGTAGCCCAAGGCCGACGGTTACTGCTGCAGCGATCAGCTCCACGGTCCGGGCTCCCGCGGTGGTCCTCGGTCAGTCCCGGTCGAGACCGGCGTCGGCGGCTCGGGCCTTCTCGGCAGCCTCCTCACGCAGCCGGTCCACCCCACGCCGAACGTCTTCATCGGAGGCCCCGACGATCCTCGCTGCCAGAAGCCCTGCGTTCCGGCCCGCGCCGACCGCAACGGTAGCCACGGGCACCCCATTCGGCATCTGGACGATCGAGAGCAGCGAATCGAGGCCATCGAGGTTGCTCAGCGGAACCGGTACCCCGATCACCGGAAGCGGGGTGAGCGACGCGAGCATCCCGGGAAGGTGAGCTGCGCCGCCCGCCCCGGCGATGATCACCCGGAGTCCCCTGCCCTCCGCATCCTTGCCGTAGGCGACCATGTCCTCCGGGGTCCGATGGGCCGAGACGACCCGGATCTCGTTCGGGATCCCGAGCTCGTCGAGCACCTCGGCGGCCGGACGCATCGTCTCCAGGTCCGAGTCACTGCCCATGACGATGCCCACCAGGGGATCGGGCATCAGGCTTCGCCCTCGAGTATCGAGACTGCTCGCATCGCGATTGCGTGCGCCTCATCGACCGTGGCGGCCAGCGCGGTCACGTGACCAAGCTTACGACCGGGGCGGGGCTCCTTGCCGTAGAGGTGGACGTGTGCACGCTCCACCCCGAGGGCCTCCTCGAGCCGTTCGCGGGGGTCGGATCCATCGTCCGGTCCAACCACGTTGACCGTCACCACGGCCGGGGCCGTAGGGGCGGTGGAACCGAGCGGCCAGTCGAGCACCGCCCTCAGGTGCTGCTCGAACTGGGACGTATCCGAACCCTCGATCGAGAAGTGGCCCGAGTTGTGGGGTCGGAGTGCCAGCTCATTGACGAACAGTCCGTCGGGGGTCTCGAACAGCTCGACCGCGACCAGGCCGACCGCCCCGATCGCCTCGGCGATCGAGCGTCCGAGCGCTGCCGCTTCTTCGAGGACCTCCGGATCAGAGCGCGCCGGCACGATCAGCTCGCGGCACATCGCGTCCCTCTGGACCGTCTCGACCACCGGCCAGGTAGCGGTCTCGCCTCCCCGTCGCCGTGCCGTGATCACTGCCAGTTCCCGGACCAGTTCGAGTTTCGGCTCGAGCAGGAGACCCCCGTCGAGGCCTTCGAGGATCGGGGCGGCCTCCTCGGCCGAGGCCAGCTCCCAAACGCCCCTTCCGTCGTAGCCGCCCCGCGGGGCCTTGGCGATCACCGGCCAGCCATGTTCCGATCCGAACCCGGCGACCTGCTCGACCGATCCGGCGAGGAGGTTGGGAGGCACCGGGAACCCCT
>CAITDZ010000118.1 GCA_903891285.1 uncultured Solirubrobacterales bacterium | reverse complement strand
CCGCGATGGGGACGAGCTGGTCGGGGTCGAGCTGACCTCCGGAGAGGACGACGTGCTGCTGGTCTCCAAGTCGGGCCACGCCGCCCGGTTCAACGAGGAACAGGCCCGACCGATGGGCAGGGGAACCAGCGGGGTCAAGGGAATGAAGGTCGAGGGTGACGACAACCGGGTGCTCGCCCTCAACGTGGCGCGCGACGACGCCGAGCTGCTGATCGTGACCGAGAACGGGTTCGGCAAGAGGACCCCACTCTCGGACTACCCGGTCAAGAACCGCGGAACAAAGGGCGTGCTTACCGCGAAGCTGACCGAGAAGAAGGGGGGCCTGGCAGGGGCCCTGATCGTCCGCGAACACCAGGAACTGCTGTTCATTACAGAGAACGGGATGGTCCAGCGGACCTCTGCCGGGGAGATCCGGAACTCGGGACGGGCCACCCAGGGGGTCAAGGTGATGAACGTCAAGGACGGGGACCGGATCAGCGCCGTGGCACTTGTGGTCGACTCGGATGACTCACCCGCCGGGGAAGGCGAGGAGGCCGAAGCCGAGCCTGCCGAAACGGAGAAGGCTGCCGACTAGGACGTGGTGGCTGCCGGGTAGCTGCCGAGTACACGTGCCTCGCCGGCCTTAGAGCGCAGCCCTTCGAGCGCCTCGGTCAGGGCCCCTTCACCCTCCCGGCCTTCGACGTCGATGAAGAACTGGTACCTGCCGAGTTCCCGTTTCTGTGGTCTGGACTCGATCCTGACCAGGTTGATCCCACGGTCGGAGAACTCGACCAGCGCATCGACCAGCGCCCCGGGATGGTCCGCCCCGAGCTCGGAGAAGACGAGCGTCGTCTTCCATCCCTCCGGACCATCCGGCCCTTCCCCGGGGCTCGTCCCGGCGGGGGCGACCCAGAGGAACCGGGTCACGTTGCCGCCCTCGTCCTCGATTCCCTCTTCGAGTACGACGCAGTCGTAGATCTCAGCAGCTGAGGCCGGCGCGATCGCAGCCAGGCCAGGCTCTCCCTCCGAGACTTCACGCACTGCCGCACTAGTGCTGCTGACCACGCGGACCGTGGCCCCCGGGAGCCTCTCCCGGATGAACCGGTCGCACTGGGCGAGCGGCTGTGGATGGGAGATGACCTCGGTTATCCGGTCGGTCTCGAGGGGTTCCCGGGCGATCAGGGCCTCACTGATCGGCATTCGATACTCGCCGACCACCGTCACCCGGTCGGAGAGCTCCAGCAGGGTGTCCATGGTCGGCCGGACCGACCCTTCGATCGAGTTCTCGAACGGCAGCATCGCCCGGTCGGCGCTGCCGCCACCCACCGCCTCGATCGCCTCCGGGATCGAGTCGCAGGGCAGCGACTCGAATCCCTCGCCACCGAAGCCGGAGTTCCTGACGGCCTCCTCGCTGAAGGTGCCTGGGGGACCGAGGAAGGCGACCCTCATGTTCCTGCCTTCCCTTTCCCGATCGGACTCGCTGCGGGCGAGGCCACTACTCGAAGGTGACCGTGTAGGTCGCCTCGTTGTTGTCGAGGAGCGACTCCCCGTCGACCGCATCGACCGAGACGGTCAGGGTGACCTGGCCGCTCGGGGCCGTGTCGAGCGGGACGGACGCGATTCCGGTCTCGCCGACGCCCAGGGTGGTGATCGTCCCCTCGCCGGATGAGCCGTCATCCAGCGAGACGGTCACTGTGACGTCGGATTCTTCCGCCCCACCCTGGTTCTGGACGGAAACCTCGACCGTCGGGTCGGTCCCGGCCGGAACGGTGTTGTCGACGGAGGAGTCGAGCGCCACCCCGCCGATCGCGACCGAGGAGATCCCGGTCCCGTGGATCGCGGTGTCATCGGCTTCCACCGTTCCGCCGCCGATCACGGCAAGCGCATCGGAGATCGTCTCGGGGTCGCTCCAGTCGTCGCCGGGCACGAACTCCGCCCTGGGCTGCTCTGGGGCGTCTGCCCCGGCGGCCGCGATCTCGCCGTCGATCTGGTGACGGGTCACCCGGTTGAAGACGACGTCGGCCGCCCGCAGGACGTCGACCGAACCGGCGATCGCGGCGACGGCGTCCTCGCTCCCCTCGTCGCCGAGCGCGGTGGGCATCTTCGAGGCGATCACACCCATCGCATCGGCGCGCAGCTGGTAGGCGAGGACCAGCGACCTCTGGGCGTTCTTCATGTCGCCGGGGACGTCGAGCTTCTCCGCCCTGAGCAGGAAGCCGTCCATCGCGTTCTTGTCGGTCTCGATCTCGTCGGTGAAGTCCGTGATCGACAGGTCGCCAGGGTCGTCGATCGTGTCGAAGGTGGTCTCGCCGAGAGCGTTCGTCTCGTCGGTCAGCTGGGTCACGTTGCTCGCGTAGTCCTCCAGGGCGCGATTGCTGCGGGCGTCGAGGCAGCTTCGGATACCGAGGACGATCAGGATGAAGATGACGACCCCGATCCCCACTGCGATCGCCCGCCGGACCATCATGCGACGCCTCTCCTCCGGGTTGGTTGCGGCGCGTGGCTTCCGGACTCGCGCCCTGGTCGAGGCAGGGGAGACCGTCGTGGCAGCCTCGCGGCTGCCGGGATCGGTCTCGCCGGTGTCTGGGGTGAAGAAGTCGTCGTCCATCGTCTGCCTGCTTCGGTATTCGCCTGCCCGATGGCGGTGTGACCGCGAACAAGGTCAAGCGGGACCCTTCCGGGTCCGTTCTCCGACCGGAATTTAGACCCTTCCAATGAATCAGGGTGACCGGTCGAAGCGCTGCGAAGCGCCTCGCAGCCGGAGGTCCGGGGCTTTCCGTGTCGAAAGCCGTATCCCATGGTCAACACCACGGTGATGAACCGCTTCGAAATCGTCGAACGGCTGGGCAGTGGCGGCTTTGGCACCGTTTACCGCGCCTGGGATCGACGTCTGGAGAGAGAGGTCGCGGTCAAGGTGATCGAGACCCGGGCCGAATCGGCCGCTCGCACCCGCCGCGAGGCACAGGCGGCCGCCCGTTTGAACCATCCCGGGATCGTCGGCCTCTACGAGTTCGTCCAGCACGAGTACGGCCCGGGGGAAGGAAGGGCCTTCCTGGTCAGCGAGCTGGTCGAGGGCCCGACCCTCCGTCAGATGATCGACCGGGGCATGTTGAGTGACCGGGAAGTGGCAGAGGTCGCGATCGAGACCGCCAGGAGTCTCGACCATGCTCACTCGCGGGGGGTGGTCCACCGGGACGTGAAGCCGTCGAACCTGATCCGCTCCGATGAGACGAGGCAGACCAAGTTGATGGATTTCGGAGTGGCCAGGCTTGCCGGGGTCGAGGAGCTGACTGCGGCCGGTGACGTCCTCGGCACCCTTGCCTACATGGCCCCGGAGCAGGCGGACGGCCTCGACGCAGGGCCCGAGGCGGACGTCTACTCGCTCGGTCTGACCCTGTTCGAGGCCTGGACCGGGGTCAACCCCCGCCGGGGCAAGACGGCCGGGGAAACCGTCCTCGCGGCGACCCGGGAGGTCCCGCCGCTCTCTGCCTACCGTCCCGATCTTCCGGTTGAACTGACCGACCTGATCGACGACTGCCTCGAACTCGATCCCGAGTGGCGCCCTTCGGCGGCCGAACTGGCCGAGGGGGTCTCGTCGTTGTCCGGGAGCCTCGATCGGGGCGCGCCTGATCGCCAGGGGGAGAGGGAGCCGCTCGAGCGGAGGGTCAGGGATGAGCGGACCTGGCCCGTCCGCATCGCGACCGGCGTGATGATGGCCGCGGCCGCTGCGACGGTGTTGGCCTCGTCCGGTGTGGCCGATGTGGCATCGATCGGTGCAACAGCGATCGCCGTTGGTCTGGCCTCGCTTGCCTCCCCCCGTATCGGGTTTCCCCTCGCCGGACTGGCGACCGCCGCCTGGCTCGGTCTTGCCGGGGATCTCTGGGGTGCGGCGACGGCGATCGCCCTGGTCTGGGTCCTGCCCGGACTCGTCGTCTCGGGATCAGCGGCTTCCTTGCTCGCGATTCCCCTCTCTCCGCTGGCAGGCCTGATCGGGCTGGCTCCCCTTTCGGCTGTCGTCGCGGCCTTTGCCGAAAGGGCGAGGGACCGGGCGATCATCGCGGTCGCTTCCCTCCTGGCGGCAGCGGGGGCCGAAGCGGTCTCTGGGCGCAAGCTTCTCTTCGGAGAGATCCCGAAGGTCGATCCCAGTTGGGCCAATGATCCCTTCACCCTGCTCGTCGAGCTGGTCTGGCCGGTCGTAACTACCCCCGCCTTTCCCGTTGCCCTCGCCGTCTGGCTCGTCCTGGCGCTGCTCGGTGGCCTCCTGGTCGACCGGCTTTCGACCAGGACCGGAGGACGGACCCAGGGAGCACTTGAGGTCTCTGGCGTAGGATCGGAGGGTGTCACCGATGTCCGATGAGCGGCACGGTCGGAGGGGCCTCCGTTGAGCGTGTTCAGGCGGCTGGAAGACCGTCTAGAGGGCCTGGTCAGGGGCGTTTTCAGCAGGGCATTCTCGAGTGAGGTCCAGCCGATCGAGCTGGCCCGTCGCCTCGCCCGGGAGATGGATGCCAACAAGACGGCTTCGGTCTCCCGGGTCTACGTCCCGAATCGCTACACGGTCTACCTCTCTCCGGGTGACCACGAGAAGCTCGAGGGTTACGAGGGCTCCCTCGGCCAGGAACTCTCCTCCTACCTCCTCGAACATGCCCGGGCCAGGGGTTATGAACTCCTGACCCGACCGGAGATCGGCTTCGAGACCGACGACCGCCTGAGGCTGGGTGAATTCGGGATCCAGGCCAGGATGGTCAAGGCCCCGTCCCGTGAAGGGGAGGCTCCCGACCAGGCCGAGGAGGGCCGGACGATGGTCTACCGGGCCCCGAAGCCCCCACCGGTTCCGGTCGAGCCCGAGGTGACCGAGAAGGCGCCCCCGTCGGCCTCGGTCGAGGTCGAAGGCCGGAGCTACGACCTGGCGGGCACCGTGGTCGCCGGACGCTCGGGCGATTGCGGGATCGTCCTGGAGGACCCCAACATCTCGCGTCGACATGCCGAGTTCCGACTCCAGGGAAGCGACTGGCACGTGGTCGACCTCGGTTCGACCAACGGGATCAAGGTAAACGGCAGACAGGTCGGGACGGCCAGGCTGGAGGACGGCGACCGGGTCACCCTCGGGACGACCACGGCGATCTTCTCGGTCGAGAGCGGGAAGTGAGGGACGGTGGACCTCGCGCCGATATCGCTCGTCCTCCGGGTTGCATTCCTCGCGTTCCTCTTCCTTTTTCTGCTCTGGATCGCCCGGTCTGGCAGAAGGGACCTCATCAGGACGCGCTCGGCTGCCGGTCCGGGCGTCGACCGGACGGTCGGACCGATCCCGGGCGGGAGCCGGGATGCCTGGCTGGTCGTCGAGACGAGCTCGAACCTCGAGCCAGGGACGCGGTTCGACCTGTTCGGCGGAGCCACGCTCGGACGATCGAGCGAAGCCGAGATCGCCTTCTCGGACCGCTACGCATCCGGCATCCACGCGAGGGTTTACCCGAGGGGTGAACGGTTCTTCATCGAGGACATGAACTCGACCAACGGGACATTGCTGGACGGGGCACCGGTGATCGGCGAGACGGAACTCGCTGATGGTGCCGTGGTGGCGATCGGGGACACCTCGTTCAGGTTCGTGTCCGAGGGGGCCGAGCGTTGATCCGGGTCGCAGCACACTCCGGGAAGACCGACACCGGCCGTCAGCGCAGGGCGAACGAGGATTCGATGCTCTCCCACGCCCCGCTCTTCGTCGTTGCCGACGGGATGGGCGGTGCCCAGGCCGGCGAGGTCGCTTCGCGGGCCGCAGTCTCGGCCTTTGAGGAGGGGCTGCCGGAGGGTCCGCTGTCGGAGACCTTGCCGTCACGGATCCAGACCGCGAATCGGGTCATCCATGACCAGGCCCGCTCGGATCCGGCCTACGCGGGCATGGGGACGACGATCACCGCTGCTGCGATCGACCCAAAGGCCGAGACGGTCACGATCGGTCACGTAGGTGACTCGCGCGCCTACCGAATTCGTGACGGAATCATTCAACGCCTGACCCGGGACCACTCCCTGGTAGAGGAGATGCGCCGTCGAGGACAGCTGACCGAGGCCCAGGCGGAGGAGCATCCGCAGCGGTCGATCATCACCAGGGCGCTCGGTCCCGAGCCCGCGGTCGATGTGGACGTCCAGGAGGTGGCTGCCGCCCCGGGCGACGTCTTCCTGCTCTGTTCCGACGGGCTCACCTCGATGCTCGACGACGATCGGATCAGGGCGCTGGTGGTCGAAGCCGATTCGCTCGAGGTCGCAGCCAGGGAGCTGGTCGATGCTGCCAACCTGGCCGGGGGCAGGGACAACATCACCGTCGTCCTCTTCCAGGTCGAGGACCCTGCCGCTCCGCTGCCCCGGCCCGGGAGCCCGGCCGCCGCCCCGGCCCTCGGTGGTTCTTCCGGGAGGGAGCGCGGCAGGGGCAGACGCGCTGCCCGGATCCTGGTCGGGACCACCGTCGCCCTGGTCGCCCTGGCAGTCGTCATCGGGGGAGCCTGGATCGGCTCGCGCCAGGTCTGGTTCGTCGGTACCGATGAGGCGGGGCGAGTCGCCCTCTACCGGGGGTTGCCGTACCAGGGCCCCTTCGGCCTCGAGCTCTACGAGCTCGAGTACCCGTCGGCGATCCAGACCGGCGACCTGCCCCCCGGAAGACAGGATGTGGTGACCGGCCACCGGCTCCGCTCCAGGGAAGATGCGATCGACCTGGTCCGCGAGCTCGAGAGCGGCCAGGGGCCGTGACCCGGGTCGGCCGAACTTGACCGGAACCGCACTCAGGAACAGGGAACTCGCTGCCCTTCTTCCGGTGGCCATCCTCCTGACGATCGGCTTCGCCGCCGTCTTCGCCCAGGGTGAGGACCGCCTCAGCGACCTCAGCCTCGCCTACGGCCTCTACTTCCTGGCGGTCTGCCTCGCCGCCCACATCTTCATCCGGATCAGGCTGCCGGACTCCGACCCGTTCCTCTTCCCCCTGTTCGCACTGCTGACCGCAATCGGCCTGATCATGATCTACCGGCTGGACTCCGACCTCGCCCGGGAGTTCGCCAGGGACCAGGCCAACTGGTTCGTGGTCGGGCTGGTCTTTTTCGCGATGACGGTCCTCTTCCTCCGTGATTACTCGGTACTCGAGCGGTACCGGTACACGATCGCCGCGGCCAGCCTCTTCCTTCTGATCGCCCCCCGACTTCCGGGAATCGGCGAGCAGGTGAACGGTGCCTACCTGAGCGTCTCCCTCGGACCGCTCTCCTTCCAGACGACCGAGCTCGCCAAGATCGGGATCGTCATCTTCCTGGCGGCCTACCTCTGGGAGAACCGGGAGCTCCTGGTGATCAAGGCGAAACGGATCCTCGGAATCACCCTGCCGCCGCTGAAGTACCTCGGCCCGCTGCTCGTCGTCTGGGGCGCCTCGATGCTGATGCTGATCTTCATCCGGGACCTCGGTAGCTCGCTGATGTTCTTCGCGGCATTCCTCGCCCTGCTCTACGTGGCGACCGGTCGACTCTCCTTCGTAGTCGTCGGCATGGCGATGTTCCTGATCGGCGCCTGGGTGATCTACGGGACGGTCGGGCACGTCACCGACCGGGTCGACATCTGGCTCGATCCGTATCAGGACCCATCGGGGGCCGGCTACCAGGTGCTCCAGTCGATGTTCGCCCAGGCCGACGGGGGACTCCTCGGGGAGGGGTTTGCCGAGTCGCTGGTGACGATCCCCGGTACCGAGACGGCACTGCTTCCGGCTGCCCACACGGACCTGATCTACACCCTGATCGTCAGCGAGACGGGACTGGCCGGAGGGGTCGCGATCCTTGCCACCTACCTGATGATTGCCGCCCGCGGATACAAGACCGCGGTGATCGCCCGGGATGGCTTCTCGAAGCTGTTGGCCACCGGGTTGACCACCGTCTTCACCTTTCAGGCCTTCGTGATCATCGGGGGCGTTACCCGGGTGATCCCGCTCACCGGCGTCACCCTGCCGCTGGTCTCTTACGGGGGCAGCTCGATCGTCGCCAACTTCATCCTCCTCGGGCTGTTGCTGCTGATCTCCGACCGTGCCCGTCGCGAGGCGAGGCAGCTCCCCTCCTGAATGGACCAGCGGATCACAAGGCTGTTCGGGTTCGTCTTCGTACTGTTCGCCGTCCTGGCCGGCTTCACCGCCTGGTGGGCGGTGCTCGACGCCGAGCAGCTGAAGGGTGAGCGGGCGAACAAACGGCCCCTGTTCGAGGCCCAGCGGATAAAGCGGGGAACGATCAGGGCCTCGGATGGGACGGTGATCGCCGAGTCGAACCCAGTCGGTGAAGGGGAGTCGCGCCGGTTCATCCGCGAGTACCCGTTGGGGGAGCTGTTCGGCCACCCGGTTGGCTATTCGTTCGCGGAACAGGGGAGCTCCGAGTTCGAGCGCTACCACGACCAGACCCTCACCGGCAAGGGCAACGAAGTGGACGACTTCCTCCAGGAGATCTCCGGCGAGCCGCCCGCCGGAAACCCGATGTCGACTGCGCTCGACGTCGGGGCCCAGCAGACCGCACTCGACCTGCTCGCCGGACAGGCCGGGTCCGTCGTGGCGATCGAGCCTGCCACCGGCAAGGTCCGGGTTGCGGCGAGTATCCCGGCCTACGACCCGAACCTGGTCCCCGATTCGCTCAAGGACCTGAACTCCGACCCGGCGGCCCCCCTGCTCGACCGGAGCACCCAGGGCCAGTATCCGCCAGGGTCGACCTTCAAGCTGGTCACCGCTGCCGCGGCGCTCGACAGCGGCGCGATCGACACATCGACCCTGATCGACTCCCCGGCTACGATCGACGTCCAGGGCAACCCACTCTCCAACTTCGGTGGCGCTACCTTCGGCTCGATCGATATCGAGACTGCCCTGACCAACTCGGTCAACACCTTCTTCGCCCGACTCGGTGAACAGATCGGAAGCGACACGCTCTTTGAGTACATGGACCGGTTCGGCTTCGGGTCGAAACCGCCGATCGACCTGCCACCGGACGAGCTCTCGGTCTCTGGTGTCTTCGAGGAGGGCAGCCTGGTCCGGCCGGATGACGGGGTCGATGTCGGCCGGATCGCGATCGGGCAGGAAAGGCTCCTCGTCACCCCGCTACAGATGGCGCAGGTGGCAGCGGCGATAGCCAATCGGGGCGTCCTGATGAAGCCGAGGATCTGGACGACGATCCGTGATCGGGATGGCCGGCTCGTCTCGAGGATGGAGCCCGCAACCCAGTCAGAGGTGATCGGTCCGGGAACTGCGGCCGAGCTGACCCAGGCGATGACCTCCGTGGTCGGGGAAGGCACCGGCACCGCGGCCGCGCTCTACGGGATCGACGTCGCCGGCAAGACCGGTACGGCCGAGGTGCCCGGCCGGGTCGATTGCGCCGGACTGCCGAACCAGGCCTGGTTCGTCGGCTTCGCCCCGGCCGACCGACCCGAGGTGGCTGTGGCCGCCACGGTCGAGTGCACCTCGGGTACGGGTGGCACCGTTGCCGCACCGATCGCCGCAGGGGTAATGCAGGAGCTGCTCGGCGAGTGACCGCTCCTGCGATCCCGGGGAGCGGGCCGTGAGGATCACCGAGGGAGACATAGTCGACGGCCGCTACCGGATCCATTCGAAGATCGGTTCAGGCGGCATGGCCGATGTCTGGCTCGCCGACGACCTCGACCTCTCCCGGCAGGTCGCCCTGAAGGTCCTCCATCCCGCATACGCCAAGGACCCCGCATTCGTCGGTCGGTTCAGGAGGGAGGCCGAGTCGGCGGCCGGGCTCCAGCACAACAACATCGTCCCGATCTTCGATCGGGGCCAGGTCGGGGATACCTGGTACATCGCGATGGCCTGGATCCGTGGCCGAACCCTCCGGGAGCTGATCGACCAGGGCCTCACGGTGGATCAATCGCTGGGGATCGTCCGACAGATCCTCGAGGCTGCGGCCTTCGCCCACCGGAACGGGATCGTCCACCGGGATTTCAAGCCGATGAACGTCCTCGTCGAAGACTCCGGACGGGTCCTGGTCACCGACTTCGGGATCGCCCGGGCCGGTGAGGGTGAAACCGGGGAAGACGGCCTGATCATGGGCACGCCCGGCTACCTCTCGCCAGAGCAGGCCGATGCGGGGGAGGTCGGCCCGCCGTCCGATCTCTACTCGATCGGGGTGATTCTCTACGAGTGCCTGACCGGTCGCCGTCCATTCCCGGGGGACGACCACGCCCAGGTCGCCCTCCGCCAGATCTCCGAGCAGCCGGAGGCCCCGAGTCACCTGAATCCCGAGGTCTCGCCTGCCCTCGATGCCGTGGTGGCAAAGGCACTCAGCCGGGAGCCCTACGCACGTTTCCGCTCGGCTGAGGAGTTCATTGCCGCCCTCGATGCTGCCGAACTCGACCCGACCGGGGGGTCACCTCACCCCGATCGGGACCGGCGACCGCTCGTGGTCGGTCTGGTCGCCCTCCTACTGCTCGCCCTGATCCTGTTCGGCCTGTTGAGGGACAAGGCCGTGGAGGTCCCGGACGTGGTCGGGGACAGGAAGGCGAGAGCGACCGAGCGCCTTTCGGAGCAGGGCTTCGAGGTCGACGAGGTGACTCGAGTCGCTTCCAGCCGGCGGCCGGGGACGGTCGTCCGACAGGAGCCCTCTGGCAGGGCAGACAAGGACTGTGCCCTGGTCGGGTACTTCTGCTCCAACCCCGAGGTTGACCTCTTCGTCAGCGGTGGCCCATCCGAAGTCGAAGTACCCGAGGTCGCCGGACTCTCCCGTGACGACGCCGAGAACGAACTCGAGCAGGCAGGCTTCGAGGTCTCAATCGAGCGTGAGCCCTCGGACCGCTACCCCGGTGGCCGTGCGGTGAGGACAGAGCCGCCCGCCGGCGAGAGCGCTCCGTCGGGGTCCACCGTGACCCTGGTGATTGCCTCCGGTCCAGCGAGCGTCGAGGTCCCGGCGGTGGTCGGCCTGACCCTCGAGGCGGCCCGGCAACGGCTCGCGGCCCGGGACCTCGAACTCTCCTCGATCGAGGAGACGAGCGACCGACCGACGGGCGAGGTGATCGCCCAGAGCCCCGACGCGGGCACCGAGGCCGCACCCGGCTCGACCGTCGAGCTGACCGTTTCGTCTGGTCCGGACGAGGGGATCTCGCTGCCGAACCTGGTCGGCCAGCTCCGGGAGGACGCGGAGGCCACGGTCAGGGAGCTCGGCCTGGTCCCGGTGGTGGTCGAGCAGGAGACAACGATCCTGCCCCAGGACGGACGGGTGATCGATCAGGAACCGGCCGGCGGTGACACGATTACCTCCGGCTCGAGCGTCACCCTGACGGTCGGGGTGTACCCAAGGTGAACAGACGACCCACGGTTGCCGTCCTCAGCGGTGGTCGATCGAGTGAGCACGAGATCTCCTTGCTCTCGGGCAAGGCGGTCGCCGCGGGCCTGGTGGAAGCCGGCTTCGGGGTGGTCGAGATAACCATCTCGCGGGATGGTGCCTGGACGGGTCCCGACGGGCCGGTACTGCTCGAGCCGGGGGCGGGGATGGAGGGGATCGACGTCGTCTTTCCTGCCCTTCATGGGCCATTCGGCGAAGACGGAGTGATCCAGGGTGCCCTGGAGACCGTCGAGGTGCCTTACGTCGGCTCAGACGTGCTGGCCTCGGCCGTCTGTATGGACAAGCTCACGCTGAAGCGGCTCTGCGCGGCGCGGGGGCTGCCCCAGGTCGAGTTCGTCGAGGTCGGCGATGGCGACTGGCGGGCCGAGGTGGCCCGGTTCGGCAGCCCGGTCTGGGTCAAGCCCTCGGAGCTCGGCTCGAGCGTCGGGATCTCCCGGGTCGATGATCCCGCCTCTGAGGAGCTCGACCGGGCGATAGAGGTCGCCCGGTTACACGACCCGAGGGTGATCGTCGAGGCCCATGCCGAAGGCAGGGAGATCGAAGTCTCGGTCCTCGGTGACCTCGATCCCGAGGCCTCGCTGCCGGGCGAGATCGTCTCGAAGGGGGAGTGGTACGACTACGAGTCCAAGTACACCGAGGGCGGGATGGAACTGATCGCCCCGGCGGAGCTCGAGCCCGGGGTGGTAGAGCTAGTCCGATCGCTCGCCCTCGAGGTCTTTGGGCTGGCCGGCTGCTCCGGTATGGCCCGGTGCGACTTCTTCCTGACCGATACCGGGGAGGTCCTGGTCAACGAGGTGAACACGATCCCGGGTTTCACCGAGATGTCGGTCTACTCCCGCCTCTGGGAGGCGTCGGGGCTCCCCTACCCCGAGCTCCTGACCCGGCTCGTCGACTCGGCCATCGAGACCAGCCGGCGGGCCGACCAGCTCGAGTACTGACGCCCGTCCGTAACCGGCTACTCGAAGACCGAAACGTCGGAGATCGCCACCCCGTAGCCGTCGTCGGTCTGGGCCGGTGCCGTCGCCCAGAGCAGCAGGTAGCGGTAGCTGGTCAGGGTGATCAGGTCGATCGTCTCCCGATCGCTCACCGAGTCGGCCGAACCGAGGGCTTCCCAGCCGTCTAGCGAGTCCGGGAGCGGGTCGTTTGCCCCGTACACCTCGATCGGCCACCCCGGTGTGGGGGTGACGACCTGGACCGAGGAGAGTTTCCTCGGGCTTCCGAGGTCGACAACGAGTCCCACCCCGGACTTCGTCCCGAAGGAGTCGGTCTGGTAGGTCTCGGTCGTCCAGGCGGAGGCGTTCGGGTCGCCGTCGATCGCAAAGTCGACTTCTTCCGGGTGCTCGACCCCATCCCCTTCCGGATCGAAGTCGGTGATGCTGGCAACCTCGACCTTGTCACCGGATCCGGCACCCCCGCCCCCACCCCCGGTTCCCCCCTGGGAGATCAGCCAGGCCGACCCTGCCGCGACCACCAGGGCGACCAGAAGGAGGATCGCCGCTGGCCACGGGCTCGTCCTCCGGTCGGGGAGCTGGCGTGCCGGGGCCGGTACCGAATCGAGGATCGAGGTTGCCTCGCTGCCGGCGCCACCTGAACGGATCGCTTCGACCTCCAGGGCCGTCTGGAGGTCTGCGGTCATCTCGGCGGTGGTCCCGTAGCGGTCCGCCGGCTCCTTCGCGGTCGCCCGCTCGACCACGGCCGCGGTGGTGGCCGAAAGGTCGGGACGTATCTGCTGGAGGTCCGGGAGATCCTCGGTCACGTGCTTCATCGCGACCCCGACCTGGTTGGCCGCCTTGAACGGGACGTCGCCGGTCAGCATCTCGAACAGGACGACGCCCAGGGCATAGATGTCGGCCCTCGTGTCGACTTCGTGTCCCATCGCCTGCTCGGGTGCGACGTAATCGGTCGTCCCGACCACTTTGCCCTCGGCGGTCATCCCCTCTTCGTCGAGCTGTCGCGAGATCCCGAAGTCGGTCAGTTTCGCCTGGCCGGTCGAGTCGATCAGGACGTTCTGGGGCTTGACGTCGCGGTGGACCATCCCCCGCTCGTGGGCAACCTCGAGGGCCTGGGAGATCTCGATCCCGTAAGCCAGCGCCTCGGTCGTTTCCAGTGCTCCCACGCGGGAGATGAGCTGCTTGAGGGTCTCGCCCTCTACGTACTCGAAGACGATGTAGGGCCGGCCGTCGTCCTCGCCGGCGTCGATCACCGCGACCACATTTGGGTTGGAAAGCTTGGCGACGGCCCGGGCCTCCTGGTTGAAGCGCTCGAGCTGGTCGGGCTCGGAAGCCATCGAGTCGTGCATCAGCTTCACCGCGACCGGCCGGTCGAGGATCTCGTCCCTCGCCAGGTAGACGGTCGACATCCCCCCGCTCCCCAGTTTCGCGTCGAGTCGGTACCGGCTGGACAGGACCGTTCCGATCATCCGCGAGCTCGGGGGCGCCTCGCTCATGGTGCCTTCGAGGTCATCCGGGCGGAGTGCCGACGGCAGGGGTCATGCTGACCCGGCCTCCCGTGGGACCGCCTCCTTCGATCGCCTTCAGCCCATCCATACATCGCCCGTGAGCCTAACCGGCCGTCTTCCCCGAAATCTCCCCTCGACCGACGCCGGGACGCCGATTTCGGAGGTCAGCTTCCTCGTTCGACCGAGTGCTCGCCGTCGGTGACCCGCCCGATCCTCCTCGAGCCGGGGTGGTGGCGCTCGAGGATCGCCACGGCCGCGTCCCGATCGGCTTCCGGGACGACACAGCAGAAACCGCATCCCATGTTGAAGACCTCGTACATCTCTTCCTCCGGCACCTCACCCCGCTCGGCGATCAGGCCGAACAGTGGCTGTGGTTCGAGTGGCTGATCGATCTCGTACCGGACGTCCGCCTTCAGACGGAGCAGGTTGCCCAGGCCTCCGGAGGTGATGTGGGCCAGCCCGTGGACCTCCACGGGGGAATCGAGGAGCTCGAGTACGGCCCGGACGTAGATCTCGGTCGGCTCGAGCAGCAGGTCACCGAGTGGGGCGCCCAGGGAATCGTCGTCGAGGGGGAGGCCCTCGAGGGCCGATCGGGCGAGCGTGTACCCATTCGAATGTAGGCCCGAGGAGGGGAGGCCGATCACGACGTCGCCGGGGCGGACCCCGGATCCATCGACCATCGAATCGAGCGAGACCGTCCCGAAGCAGGATCCGGCGATGTCGAACCCCTTGACCAGCTCGCCGATCTGGGCCAGCTCCCCTCCTGGGATCTCGATCCTGGCCAGTTCGGCCCCCTTCGCCAGACCGATCCCGATTTCTTCGCAGACCTCGGGATCAGCTCGTTCGACCGCCAGGTAATCGAGCATCGCGATCGGTTCGGCCCCGACACAGATCACGTCGTTGACGTTCATCGCGACGCAGTCGATCCCGATCGTGTCGTAGCGGCCCAGCTGTTCGGCAACGAGGATCTTGGTCCCGACCCCGTCGGTAGAGAGTGCGATACCGAGTCGGTCGTCGAGGGCCAGGACGGCGGCGTAGTGGCCGTCGAGTTCGACCTTCCTGGATGGCTTGCCGGTGTCGATGCCCGACAGCGCAGCGACCAGCTTCGAGACAGCGACGTCGGCGAGGTCCTGATCGACCCCCGAGCGCCCGTAGGCGTCGGCCCCGGGACCGCCGCTCAACCCGTCACTCGCTCAGGCCTTGACCGAACCACGACTTCCGATTCAACACCATCCTCCGGGCGACCTGACGGACCGTCGGAGAGGCCGAGCCTGGCAAGGATCAACAGCGCGAACGCGATTCGGTAGGCAGCGTAGGGGGCAAGCGAGCGGTCTCGCTCGACCTGGTCGACCAGGCGGGCCGAGATCAGGGTCGAGACGAATGAGGAAGCGACGCCGATCCCGATCCAGCGGGCCTTTTGGCGATCGATCCCACGCCTGGCCAGACGCACCCCCTTGAGCAGCGAGGCCCCGGCGATCACCGGCAGGGCGACCGTCCGTGAAAGGGCGTTGGCCTGTTCCCGGGTGAACCGCCTGAGCCTGGCCGCAGTCAGGGTCGCTCCGTTGCGGGAGACCCCTGGCACGAGGGCTGCTGCCTGGCCCAGGCCGAGTACCAGCCCGTCCAGGGGACCGGCATCGCCCCGGCTCCGCTCCTGGGGAAGGCGGTCGGCCAGGGCCATCGCTACCGCACCGGCAGCGAGTCCGGCCGCGGTCACCACCGGACCCCCGAGGTGGCGTTCGATCTGGCGTTCGAGCCCGTATCCGACTACCGCAGCCGGAATGAAGGAGAGGATCAGGACCGAAGCCCTCCGGGCGTCGAACCGGGCCAGCTCGTCGGTCAGCTCCTTTCGCCGGATCGCCACCATCGCCAGTGCCGTTCCGGCATGGAGCGCTACTTCGAAGGCCTTTCTGAGCTCCGGGTCGATCGATTCCCAGTCCCAGCCTGCGAGCCGGGGAACCATCTCCAGATGGGCAGAGCTCGAAACCGGCATCAGTTCGGTCGGTCCCTGGATCAGCCCAAGGAGGATCGCCTGCCCGGTGTCAGAAGGTTGGAAAACCAGGTCCGCGATGCTATCCCGGACTACACTTTCTTCCCCGATGTCCTCCCCAGCGCGCGACTCCCGGCTCCACTTCCATCGGTACCAGCTCTGGCAGATGGTGGGCGACGCCGTGCTCGTCGCGCTCGCCTATTTCCTTGCCTTCCAGCTCCGATTCCTCGACGAGGGCTGGACGATCCCCGAGCGGTTCCTCGAGCTCTTCGTCGGGTCGGTGGGCTTCGTGGTGGTCGGCAAGGTCGCGATCTTCTACGCCTTCGGCCTCTACCAGAAGTGGTGGAGGTTCGTCGGCGGCAGGGACTACGTCCGGGTGGCCCAGGCGGTGGCCGTCGCCTCGCTGATCCTTGTCGTCGCCTTCGCCGTGCTCAAACCGTTCGCTGCCCCACTGCCCCGGACGGTGGGAGTGTTCGACTTCCTGCTCACTCTGATGCTGATCGCCGGTGCCCGGCTCGGCACCCGTCTGCTCAAGGAGCGCCCCGAAAGGGGCAGCCGGATCCCGAGGGGTCGCGAGATGCTGGTGGTCGGCGCCGGCCAAGGGGGGCAGATGGTCGTACGCGAGCTCAAGCTGAACCCCAACCTCGGCGAGACTGCGATCGGCTTCGTCGACGACAACCCCGGGATGACCGGGATGAAGATCCAGGGGATCTCGGTGCTCGGTACGACCGACGAGATCGAGTCGATCCTCGACGAGACCGAGCCCGACGGCGTGGTGATCGCGATCCCTTCAGCCCCCGGTGCGCTCAGGGGCAAGGTCGTTGCGGCCTGCAGGGAGCGCCAGATCCCGGTCCGGACCCTGCCGACCGTGTTCGAACTCCTGAGGGGTGGCGTCCAGCTCAGCCAGCAGCTTCGTGAGGTGAAGGTCGAGGACGTCCTCGGCCGCGACCCCGTGGTGGTCGAGCTCGAGCGTGTGGGTGCCTACCTCGAGGACCAGGTCGTCCTGGTGACCGGCGCCGGCGGATCGATCGGTTCGGAGCTCTGTCGCCAGATCGCCCGGGTCGGCCCGAGGCTCCTGGTGATGCTCGACCACGCCGAGGACAACCTGTTCGAGATCGAGCGGGAGATGGTTTCCGAGCGTCACTTCAGTCGGGTCGAGGCCGTCCTCGCCGACTGCAAGGAGACCGAGCGGATGTTCGAGGTCATGCAGCGGTTCAAGCCGGCGATCGTCTTCCACGCCGCCGCTTACAAGCACGTCCCGCTGATGGAGGCAAACCCGCTGGAGGCGATCCGCAACAACGCGATCGCGACCAGGATCACGGCCGATACCGCCGCTGCCGCCAGGGTCGAGCGGTTCGTCCTCGTCTCGACCGACAAGGCGGTCTCGCCCCGGACCGTGATGGGGGCCTCGAAGGCGCTGGCGGAGTGGTCGGTCCTTTCGGCCGACGAGCGTCACGCAGGGACCAGGTTCGTCAGCGTTCGGTTCGGCAACGTGCTCGGATCCTCCGGCTCGGTCGTCCCGATCTTCCGGCGCCAGATCGAGCAGGGAGGCCCGGTCACGGTCACCCACCCCGAGATGACCAGGTACTTCATGACGATTCCGGAGGCGGTCCAATTGGTGATTCGTGCGGGTGATACCGGCGGGGCGAAGGGCGACCTTTTCGTGCTCGATATGGGAGAGCCGATTCGGATCGTCGACCTGGCCGAAAACATGATCCGCCTCGCCGGCTATGAGCCCGAGGAGGAGATCGCGATCGAATTCGTGGGCCCGCGCCCCGGGGAGAAGCTCCACGAGGAGCTGTTCGGCGAGGGGGAGCGGCCCCAGCCGACCGCCTCGAAGCGGATCATGCGGGCCGTCCGCGACGACCCGGTCGATCCCGCCTGGGTGGAGTCCGCGCTCGATCGGCTCGAGCGCTACGTCGACAGCGGCGACGAGTCGAACCTTGCCGAGATCGTGATCGAGTTGGTCAACGCCCCCGGCGAGGAGACGGCCCGAATCCCCTGATTTGGCGCCCGGTCTGGCCTGGCGCCCTGTCGGCAGGCCTGTCGCGGGGATCTGTCTCTAAGATGGCGCGGGTAGTGGGTCCAGACGAGCCCCTGCCCCATTGGAGGGCTCCGGGGTCTCGACACCGCTAATCCAGCCGTGACCAGCGTTATCGAGACAGTTGGAGCCTTTGCCGGCCTCGTCGCCCTCGTCGGGCTGTTGGTCCTCGCCTTCCTCGTCATCTCCCAGGCCCGGGACCTCCGCAGGCTGAGGGAGTGGGCCGGAGGTGCTCCTGAGCGCGATGCCGAGCTGCGTGAGGTGAGCGAGGTGGTCGCCGAGGAAAGGGCCGCGGAGATCCAGGCGATCTCCGAGCGCGAGGAGCGGAGGCTGATCCGGACCGGCGACCTGTCGCCGTCGTTCTGGGAGCGCTTGGGCAGGAGTGGCCAGGTGATGCTCGTGCTCGCCGCAGTGATTCTGGTCGGCGCCGCCGCTGCCTGGTACTTCACCGGCCAGGACGGAGGGGGCTCCGGTGGCGGCACCGGTGGGGGGGGAGGCGGCAAGGCTGCCAAGTCGGCCAAGCCCTCCAAGGTGACGGTCGCCGTCTTCAACGGCACCGGCGGGGCGGAGGCCGGTCTGGCTGCCGAGTACTCGGGCTTCCTCGAGGGGAAGGGCTTCCGTCTCGGTGCGACGGCGGACGCTCCTGAAACCTTCGACGAGACGGTCGTCTACTACGAGAACGGGAGCAAGGCCGGGGCCGAGCTGGTCGCCGAGGAGATCGATGCCGAGTCGGTCGAACTGGTCCCGTCGGAGATCTCCCAGCTCGCCCCGAGCGCCGACGTGATCGCGGTGATCGGTCTCAACCACTCCGATCTCCCGGCTTCCGGCGCCTGATACGGGGACCGTGGATCGAGGCGGCCGCAAGGGTTTGGTCGGCCGGGTCGGACTGGCGACGGCCCTCGTCCTGCTCGTCCTGACTGGCCTCGCCCTGGGCGTCTCCCAGAGACTGAAACGCCAGCCACTGGTGATCGACCGGATCGAGTACTTCGGTGGAGCCGTCTCGCCCCTATCCCCGACAGCGACCGTGTTCAGCCCGAACGGCGACTGTCGGCGCGACGGGATGACGATCAGGTTCCGGACCACCCGGTCCGACCGGGCTCGGGTCGAGGTGATCACTCCCAAGGGTGAGCCGATCGACACCCTGGCCCGCGACAGGTTCCTCAAGCGGTATCGGATCCACGTCTTCTGGTGGGAGGGCACCGATCAGGCCGGTCGGCCGGCTCCCAAGGGTCCCTACAAGATCAAGGTGACGATGCTGGGTGAGGGCCGGGTGCTCTATCTACCGGGCAAGATCCGACTCCACCGCTTCCCACCCCGCCAGTCGGTCTGTGGGGACCGGGCTTGACCGAGGCGCTCGGCATCATCGCCGCCGGCTTCACGGCCGGGGCGCTGCTCGACCGGGACGGTCGTCGCCGCGCCGGTTGGGTAGTTGCCTCGCTCCTCCTTGCGCTCGTCCTGCTCCTGGTCGACCAGTGGGACTCGGTTCCGGTCGAGGCGCTCCGGGATTCACCGCTCGGTGCGATGGTCCTCACCATCCTCGGGCTGCTGGTCATCGGTGGTCTGGCCTGGCTGTTCGATCGCCACCCTGTCGCATTCCCCGTTGCTGTCGTTGTCGCCCTGCCCTTCAGGATCCCGCTCGAGCTGGGAGGCGAGACGGTGAACCTGCTGGTGCCGCTCTATGCGGTGGTCGCCGGTGGAGCCCTCGCTTGGCTGGCTCGGGAGCTCAAGGGCGACTCCAGCACGGCCCCGTCCGGAGATGATCCCGCGCCGGGTCGATGGGCCCGGCTGATGACCCCGCTGCTCGCCGCCTCGGTCGTCCTCTACGCGATCGCGACCATCTGGTCGAGCAATCCGGAGCGGGGCCTCCAGGACCTCTGCTTCTTCCTAATCCCGTTCGCTGCGCTTTTCGCCCTGTTGCTCGAGGTCCGGTGGGACCGCCGGGTCCTCCGCCTCGTCTTCATCGTCCTGGTCGTCCAGGCACTGCTCTG
>CAITDZ010000117.1 GCA_903891285.1 uncultured Solirubrobacterales bacterium | reverse complement strand
GCCGGCAGAAGCCAGCGGCGCTCCCGCTCGACTATCGCTTCCCTCTCAGGCATTGGGCATCAGGATCGGTCCGGCTCGTTTCCAGTCGTGATCGGGCGGGGCGATCAACCCTACCGCTCGGACTCCGCCGGATCCTCCTGGTCGACGACCTCTCCTTCCGCCTTCCCGGTTCGTACCGGGTAGTACTCGTGGTCGACCGGCCCGGCTATCCGGGACACCCGGTCGCCGACCCAGAGGACCAGGTCGAACAGCGGGGAGAAGAGAGCGATCGGTCGCTCCAGCGGGGAATCCCCGTTGGTCCGCCTGCCCGGTCCACTTCCATTCCCTCTCTCCCGTTCGGCCACGATCCGAATACGCTACCGCCGGCGTGGAGGTCGACCTGCCAAAGGTTCCCCTCGAAGCCGGACTCGGCCCGGAAAACCCGCCCTGCCCGGTCTGTGGGGAACCGATCTTTCCCTGGCTGGAACTCCCGGGTGGGGCCGGCCTGGCCCACCGGTGCGAGGAGTGCGGACTCGGGATCCTCGGCCCGGAAGGGGACCGGGCGAGCGTGCTGGCCGACCTGGAGAGCGGGGACTCGGGCGAGGGATGGATCACCTATGAGAACCGGGATTCGACCCAGGCGCGGTTGACCGGCGGCGGGTGGGCCGGGCTGGAGACCGACCATGCCTTCCGTTTCAGCCCGGACGCAGTCGAGCTCCTATTGGCCTCGGACGATCGCCTGGTCACCGACCGCCGGCCCCGATTGGGCAGATCGATCCCCGGGATGTGGCAGAGCCTGATCAACACCTTCACCTTCGGGCACAACGTCGCCCTGGGAGCCTTCGGCGCAAGCCGCTCGGTCAAGGCGGGTCAGGCCTGGATGCGTGCCCTGGACTGGTTCATCACCGCCGTCCTTGCAGTGCCGGTCCTGATCCTCTCGATACCGCTCGAGCTGATCGGGACCGCGACCGGCAAGTGCGGCCGCTACTCGATCCGTACGACCGCTCCCTGAGCTGGCCCTAGGGGCTGACCAGGAGAGAGAAGGCTTCTCCGGTCGCTTCGACCCCGGTCGCCTCGAGTTCGAGGCGCTCGGCCGTCGGGATCCTCCCGACCAGCGAATCGGCTGCCTCCCTCAGCAGCGGTGGCGAGTCACCGACCGAGATCAGGAGCGCCCGGGCCTCGAGATCCCGGAAGCGAGCCGGGTCGAGCGACCAGTCGGGAACGGCGGGCAGCTCGACCAGGAATGACCTCGGGGCAAGAGGCCCCCGGTCTGCCAGGTCACCGAGGCGAGCGGCGCCGGCACCGAGCGTCTCCAGGGCGCCGGAGAGGAAGAGTTCGTAAGCCGCCTCCGGACCCCCGGACTCGACCGATTCCCGAACCAGTTCCCCATCGGCCGAAACTCCCTCGGTCGCCCCGGTGAGCAGGCCCAGGATCGGCGGGTCGATCATCGCGACCGCCGCCACCCGGTCCGGACGGGAAAGGGCGATCTCGAGTGCGACCACCGCTCCGAGACCCTCACCGAGGATCGAGAGGGACCCACCTACCTCGTCCGGGTTGTCTAGTGAAGCGAGGATCGCGGTCGCCTGTTCGGCGATCGAAGTCCGCCGGTAGTGATCCGGGGCTGGGCTCGAACCCCAGCCCGGTCGGTCAGGAGCCGTCACCTCGACCTCGGCCGTGATCCGGCCCCTTGCCGCCTCGAAGAAACGTGATGAGGTCCCGGTCCCGTGGATCGCAAGGACTGCTGCGCCCTCGCCCCAGGCGGATAAGTGCAGTCCGCTCAGCGAAGGCCCTGGCGGGCTTCCCTGACCAGGGTCACCGCCTCCGGGAAGACGATCCTGATCGCATCCCGGGCCTGCATCGCCTGCTGGTCGGGAGACCCGGTCAGATCGAGTTGGCCCAAGGAGGCCACGGTCATCTCGACCGCCAGCCGGATCGCGTTGTCAGCCCAGGCGACCTCCTGGGAGGACTGCATCTGCTCGGCCATCTCCTGCATCCGAGCGCGGAGCTCCTCGGGGTCTCCAAACATGTCGAACGGTGAGCCTTCCATGAGTGAAATGTAGCCGTTTCGACCGGCCTGGCCAGCGAACCGACCGCCGGAGCCACCTACGGTCGTCCAAGATGGGTGGAAGATCGGACATTGGCGGCGAGTCGGGCTCGGCGACCGTCGAGCAGGCCGGGCTCCTCGCCCTGCTCGGCCTCGCGTTTGCCACCGTCCTTCTGTTCATCGCCAGCGGTCTGGGCCCCGAGACCGGGCGGGGGCTCGCTACCAGGATCGCCAACCGGATCGCCTGTGGCCCACTGGAACCGGGTCCCTGCCGCAGGCACCCGGCGGTCGACGCGTACGGGCCGACCGTGGCCGCGGCGCTCAGGGCGTTCGCCCCGTCCAACCTGGTCCGGCAGGACGGATTCGGCCGGAGCCTCCTGCCCGTCGACTACCGGCGCTGCCGGATCCCGTCCTGCGCGGAGGTCGACCCCGCTCGACCGGAGTTCGACCTGACCCTCTCCAACCGAAGGACCACCCTGTTCACCGAGGCCTCGAGGTCCGGGGGGAAGCTGAACCTGACCTGGTGGGGCTGGCGACCGGGGATCGGGTGGGATGCCAGCCGCAGGTCGGTCGGGACGGCCGAGGCCGAAGCCGTGCGGGGAACCCCGGTCCGCCTTTCCGACAGCCCCCGGTTGGTCCCACTCGAGGCCCTCGACGGCCGGAACCACACCCGGTTCGGGCCCGACGAACGCCCTCCCTGGCAGTGGACCGTCCCCTCGAACCACGATTCGCGGACG
>CAITDZ010000116.1 GCA_903891285.1 uncultured Solirubrobacterales bacterium | reverse complement strand
GGGTTTGCCGCCGGTTCGGGGCGGAACCAACGTGACTTTGACGCTGCTTCCCGCCTTCACGGGCACCAATGCGGCCACCTTCCTGCTCAACGCCAGCAACCGCACCCACACCGTGGGAGTGGGCTCCCACAACTTCGGCTCCGGGCTGAGGTTCACTGCGGCCGGGCTTCCGACCGGTCTGGCCATCCATGCCTGCACCGGTAACGAAGCCGGGCGGTCTCCGGTAGGGTTCGGCCCCCGCAGACCTCCGAAAGGGATGTCCAGCGGGGCGGGGGGTGAACCACCCCGTATGAGTGCCTTCGGGGGTAGCTCAATGGTAGAGCGCCGTCCTGTTAAGTCGGTGGTTGGCGGTTCGAGTCCGCCCCCCCGAGCTCACCCGGCCAGGGACTCGATCAGCCTCGCACCGTTGTCGGGACCATCGTTCTCCTCTGCCCACTGGGCGATCTCACCGGCCCGTTTCCGGTAGGACGGCTCGGCAAGCAGCTCGGCTACGGCCCAGCGAAGGGTTGCCGGTGTGGTCAGGCTCCCCCTGAGCGAGAGCCCCGCCCCCGACCAGGCCAGTCGTACGCCGTTCTCGTTCATGTCACCTGCGGCAGGGCAGGCAAGGACCGGCACTCCCGCACCGAGGGCACGGGCAAGGGTGCCGTGTCCCCCGTGGCATACGACCGCCGATGCCTCCGGGAAGACCTGGGAGTACCTCACCCAGTCGTGGAGGATGGCGTTCGGCGGAACCTCTATCCCGGATGAGTGGCCTTCACGGTTGGTCGTCGCCAGGACCCTTACCGGCCGATCGGCAAGGGCCTCCAGGGTCGCCCTGACCAGCCTGTGCTCCGGGTCTTGCGAGGTACTGGGTGCGACGACGATGAGCGGGTCGTCGCCCGGCGGGAGCTCTACGTCTTCGTGGGGTGGCTCGAACTCCATCGGCCCAGTGATCCGAGCCCCCTCGGGCAGCGAGTCGACGTACTCGAGCTGGGGAAGGGTCGCCACCAGGACGAGGTCCGGGCTGGTCGCCCCGTGGAACCTCTCGGTGGGTGGCAGGCCGATGACCGATCGCTGGGCATTCAGGTCGTCCCTGCCCGCCCGGAGGCCGTGCTCCATGAAGCGGCCGACCAGGTCCCAGGCCTTCCTGCCGAACCCGGTCCGTGGCGGCATCGCACCGATCGAGAACGGGGGGAGTCCTTCGCCTCCCTCCGGGAAGAGATGGGGGACGAGGGTCGCTCGACGGGCGCCGAAGCGCTCTGCCGCCAGGGCCGGCGCGACCGTGAGAACGTCGTTGACGACCACGTCCGGCCGGAACTCCTCCAACAGTGGCATCAGGGCATTCGCCGCCTCTCCGCCACCCGGAGTTCCCGACCGCGGCGGCGGGAACACCTGGTAGCCGTCGGCCGGGGCGAACCCGACACCTTCGCCTCGAACCAGCTCCTCCCATTCGGGCCAGGTCTCGAGCACCACCTCGTGACCCCTCGCCACGAGGGCACGGGAGAGGGAGAGAGCAGGGAAGACGTGGCCCGGGTCCCCGAATGCGGCGACCAGGCACCGGAGCTCCCTGGGTCTACCCGCTTCCAGCGCCCGACCGGCCCCTACATCCCGCCGCTGTCGGGACCCCCGCCGGGGCGGTTCAGCACGATCTCGGGGACCACGCAGTTGGGGGAGGTCGAGAGCAGGAAGGAAACGACTTCACCCAGGTCCTCGACCCGGATCATGTCCTCCGGGGCGATCTCGCCCTGGACGAATTCAGTCATGTCCGTGGCGACGAATCCGGGGCAGATCGCGGTCACCTGGACGCCCGAGTCACCGAACTCCTTCTGGCTCGAGTGGGAGAAGGAGATCACCGCCGCCTTGGTCGCTCCGTAGATCGAAAGCCACGGCGGATAGGCCTTGCCGGCGACTGAGGCGAGGTTGACCACGAGTCCTTTCCCGTGTTCGCCCCCGGCCTCCTGGAGCATGCCGAAGGATTCGCGGGTCAGGATCACCATTGCCTTCAGGTTGACCGCGACCTGGAGGTCGAGGAACTTGTCCGTGATCTCGCTGATCGGCTGGCCGATCCCGATCCCGGCGTTGTTGACCAGGCAGTCCATCCGGCCCCACCTCTCCCGGTGGGCCTCGACCAGTCGCTCGGCCTCCTCCGGCTTGGAGAGGTCGGCAACCACCCCCTCCACGTCGAAGCCTTCCCCGGCGAGGCGCTCGACTGCCGAGGCGAGCTTCTCCTCGCGACGACCGGAAATCGTAAGGGAATATCCGGAACGCCCCAGTCGCTCGGCGATCGCGTATCCGATGCCCCCGGACCCCCCCGTTATCAGTGCCGCTCTCTCACCCATCTGTGAGCACCTCCCGATGCCGACTGAATGACTCTTGGCCGAAGCCCGGCAACCCTAGTCGAGCCCGACCGGGGTCGGCCTTCCCATGCCCGGCCATCTGTTCTAGTCTGGATCGGTCGTCCAGACAGTGAGGGACGAGGGGCGACGAGCCGAATTCGGACGAAGGGGGCGAGGTGAGCGAAGAGGGACCGGATCCAGAGCTTCTCGAGGCTTTCGTGAAGGAGTCCCGCCAGCGCTGCGACGTGATCTCGGCCGGTCTGGATACAGGCACGACCGACTTCGAGGCGCTCCGCCAGGAGGCCCACGCCCTCCACGGCACCGCGGTGACCCTTGGGCTCGGTCGTATCGGCGAGCTTGCGGGCCTGATGGAGTCCGACTTGGCGGAGGCCGCCGAGGGCACCGAGCTGAAGCCCCAGCGGGCCACCCAGTTGTCAGAGGCCGCCGAAGCCCTGGCCGAGGGGGTCAAGGCAGCTGCCGCCGGGGAGGAAGAGCCGCCAGACGTCGGCCGCTCGCTCTCCCAGTTGTTCGCCATCTAGCCAGTCCCTTCGGACACCCATCCATAGAATCGCCCCCGAGGGCCGACAACGCCCCGGGCCGGTAGCTCAGTTGGTTAGAGCAGCGGACTCATAATCCGTAGGTCGGAGGTTCGAGTCCTCCCCGGCCCATCGCTTTGGAGCGGGATCGGTGATCCCGAAACGGACCGGCTGGCGATCGAGCAACACCTTGGGCAACTGGTTGGATGGGGTAGTCGCGGACCCCGTCAGTGCCAGACTCGGTTCCAGGCGCTCGGGGGGTCGTTTGGCCTAGCCGGAGAAGGAGGCCAGCAGTGCGGCGAAGGTCCTCGACGTGGGCTACGGTGCCGGGCGAGGCGTTCCGGGATAGATACCGGGGGCGCCCAGAGGGTTCCCCTGATCGCGATCACCACGAGGTGACCAGCGTTTCCGGTCGCGCCCCGCATTCTGAGCTCGCACACTAATGTCGCTACCCTCCTTCGGTCACTCGATGTCGGCAACCTCACCACCAAAGACCCTCCTTCTCCCAGTGGCGCTCGTTATTGCCTCGATCCTCGGGGTAGGCCTTGTCGCTGGCACCTCCCCCGCAGGGGCGGTCGTCACCAGTTGCCCGGGGACCGGAGGCAGCTTCGCTGGGGGGTCGGGAACGACCGCCGATCCATATCTGGTCTCCAACCAAGCTCAGCTGGAAGCGATCAAGGGTTCCTCCTATCCGACGTGCGCGTTCAAGCAGACCGGAGACATCGCCCTCAGTGGCCTGTGGACACCGATTGGAGCGAGCTACCAGAGCCGATTCACCGGGGAATTCGACGGTGGCGGATACCAGATATCCGGGATCAACATCTCTGCTTCCGGGCAGTCCTACTGGGGGTTCTTCGGGTACACCGAAGGGGGCGCAGTCATCAAGAACATGCGCCTCGCAGGATCCGTGAACATCCCGGGCGGCAACGGCATCGGGGCGCTCGTGGGCCTGGCCGATAGACCGACGACAATCGTCAACGTTCAGTCATCGGTCGACGTCACGGCGCAGGAACGGGTAGGGGGTCTGGTCGGATGGCTCGCAGAGTCATCGATCACCAGGTCGTCTTCATCCGGCAGCGTGGTGGGGACGCGAGGGTCGCTTGGCGGCCTGGTCGGGTATGCGCGCGGGTCCTACTCAGGTATCGCCAGCCAAGTGACCAATTCCTTCGCGACCGGAAGCGTGACGGGTCCCGTAGCCCGCGAGGGGATCGCGGGTCTCGTGGGGCGAGTGGAGTCCGGAGCACCTGGTGTGGAGATCTCCAACAGCTACTCCGTCGGAACGATCACCGGAGGGGACGGGTCCGGGCAGGAATGTCCGGACCCGAGCGACCCGACTTACTGCTACCCCATCGTCGGGACTACCGGCGGGTTGGTAGGCCCGGATTCCACCAGCGATACAACCGCTCCCTGGCTAACCGTCACCGATTCCTTCTGGGACAAGGACACGAGTGGAAGGACCACCACCGCTGGTGGCAAGGGAACCGGGGCGACCACCGCCCAGATGAAGGCCCACTCGACCTTCGCTTCCGCCGGGTGGGACATCTCCAATGGCTGGTCTGCTTCGAAGGTCTGGGGCATCTGCGACGGCAGTACCTATCCGTTCCTGACCGCCCAGTACACCTCGACCCCCTGCGCGACCCCGCCTGGCCCGACCCCGACCCCCGATCCCGGCCCGACCCCGACTCCAGACCCGAGTCCCGAACCCTCGACGAGCCCGCAGCTCAAGCTCTCTATCACCGCTCCGAGATCGGTCAGGGCAGGAGGTAACTTCCGCATATTCCTCACAGTTACCAACGGGAACCGGGATGGCAAGGGCGTTACCGCTCGCGGACTGCGGGCCTGTCTCGCAAAGCCGAGGGGGATCTACATCGTCAGGGACGGGCCAGGCACGACCCGGGCCCGCAATGTCTGCTGGACCCGCCCCTCCCTCGCAGCCGGAAAGAGCGTCACCTTCCCTGCGACCGTCAGGAGCTCGAGGACACTGTCCGGTCGGGCGCGGATCACCGCCTCGGTCTCTGCG
>CAITDZ010000115.1 GCA_903891285.1 uncultured Solirubrobacterales bacterium | reverse complement strand
CCGGTGCCCGGATCGACGAGATGATCTACGCCCTCGACGGCGCGCCCGACGAGGTCGACCCGATCACCCCCAGGCCCGACGCCGCACCCTTCGAGCGACTCCGCAAGGTTGCGTCCGACCACGAGTCGAAGACCGGCCAGACCCTCCAGATGTTTCTCGCCTGCCCCGGACCGATCGCCTCGCACGTATCCCAGGCCAACTGGGCCAAGAGCTTCTTCGAGTCGGGCGGGATCACCACCGTGCCGAGCGGCCCCCTCCCCGACAACGCAGCCCAGGCCGAGGCGCTCTCGGACGGCGGATTCAAGGTCGCGGCGGTCTGTGCGGGCAAGGACATCCCGCCTGAGGACGTCGCCGACCTGGTCGCCGGGCTCCGCAAGGCCGGTGCCGAGTTCATCTACCTCGCCCGTCCCGCACCAGGTGTGGAGGAGGTCGCCGGGGCCGATGACGTGGTCCGCGACGGGGTCGACATGCTGATCACCCTCGCCGGGGCGCTCGGGAGGCTCGGGGTCAAGTGAGCGACGACGGGACGATGAACGGTTCGACCAACGGCTTCGGCGCCGGCTCCCTGCCCGACTTCACCGAGGTCGAGCTGGGGGGCGTCCATCGCGAGCCCGAGTCCGAGGCAGCGATGAAGGAGGTCCTGGCCGAGGCCTCCGGCCCCAACGGCTACCAATGGACGACCCCGGAAGGGATCGAGCTCGACCCCGGCTACACCTCGGACGCGATCGAAGGTCTCGACTTCCTCGAGACGATGCCCGGCTTCCCGCCCTACCTCCGCGGCCCCTACCCGACGATGTACGTCAACCGGCCCTGGACGATCCGCCAGTACTCGGGTTTTTCGACCGCCGAGGACTCGAACGCCTTCTACCGCCGGAACCTCGCCGCCGGCCAGCGCGGCCTCTCGATCGCCTTCGACCTCGCGACCCACCGCGGCTACGACTCCGACAACCCCAGGGTGATGGCCGACGTCGGCATGGCCGGGGTCGCGATCGACTCGATCTACGACATGCGGACCCTCTTCGACGGGATCCCGCTCGACCAGATGTCGGTTTCGATGACCATGAACGGGGCGGTCATCCCGGTGATGGCCCTCTTCATCGTCGCCGGGGAGGAGCAGGGCGTCCCCCACGACCAGCTGACGGGCACGATCCAGAACGACATCCTCAAGGAGTTCATGGTTCGGAACACCTACATCTACCCGCCCCGGCCCTCTATGAGGATCGTCTCCGACATCATCGACTACACCTCGAAGGAGATGCCCCGGTTCAACTCGATCTCGATCTCCGGCTACCACATGCAGGAGGCAGGGGCGACCGCCGACCTCGAGCTCGGCTACACCCTGGCCGACGGGATCGAGTACGTGAAGGCCTCGCTCGCCGCCGGGCAGGACATCGACGAGTTCGCGCCGAGGCTCTCCTTCTTCTGGGCGATCGGGATGAACTTCTTCATGGAGGTGGCGAAGATGCGGGCCGGGCGCCTGCTCTGGTCCCGCCTGATGCGCCAGTTCGACCCGAAGGACCCGCGCTCGATGTCGCTTAGGACCCACTGCCAGACCTCCGGCTGGTCGCTCGCCGCGCAAGACCCCTTCAACAACGTGATCCGGACCTGCGTCGAGGCGATGGCCGCGACCCAGGGCCACACCCAGTCGCTCCACTCCAACTCGCTCGACGAGGCGCTCGGCCTGCCGACCGACTTCTCGGCCCGGATCGCCCGAAACACCCAGCTCTTCCTCCAGTACGAATCGGGCACCACCCGGACGATCGACCCCTGGGCCGGCTCCTACTACGTCGAGTACCTGACCGACCAACTCGCCCGCCGCGCCCTCGACCACATGGCCGAGATCGACGAGGCCGGCGGTATGACCGAGGCGATCAACGCCGGCATCCCCAAGCTCCGGATCGAGGAGGCCGCCGCCCGGACCCAGGCGCGGATCGACTCCGGCGCCCAACCGGTCGTCGGCGTCAACGTCTACCGGCCAGAGGGCGACACCTGGGTCGACGTCCTGAAGATCGACAACGACGAGGTCCGGGCCGCCCAGATAGCCAAGCTCGAGCGGCTCCGCGAAGAGCGAGACCAGGCCGAGGTCGACAAGGCACTCGACGCCCTGACCCGGGCAGCCGAGACCGGCGAGGGCAACCTGCTCGAACTCGCGGTCGAGGCTGCGAGGACGTATGCGACCGTCGGCGAGATAAGCGATGCTCTGGAGAAGGAGTACGGTCGCCACCAGGCGGAGATCAAGTCGATAGGCGGCGTCTACCAGGAGGAGATCGGAGTGGATTCGGATTCCTTCGCAAGCGTGAAGGACAGGGTCGTTCAGTTCGAGAAGGCCGAGGGCCGCCGCCCCCGGATCCTCGTCGCGAAGATCGGCCAGGACGGCCACGACCGCGGCCAGAAGGTGATCGCGACCGCCTTCGCCGATCTTGGCTTCGACGTCGATATCGGCCCGCTCTTCCAGACGCCCGAGGAGGTCGCCCGCCAGGCGATCGAGGCCGACGTCCACGCGGTCGGGGTCTCGACCCTCGCCGCCGGCCACATGACCCTGGTCCCCGAACTCCGGGCCGCACTCGACTCCCTCGACCGCCCCGACATCGCGATCGTCGCCGGAGGGGTGATCCCCCCGGTCGACTTCGAACCGTTGAAGGAGGCGGGCGCCGACCTGATCTTCCCGCCCGGCACGGTGATCGGCGAGGCGGCCGGTGAGCTGCTCGACCTGCTCGCCGAACGGCGAGGCCTCGACCTGAAGACGGCCTGATGGCCGACGGCAAGGCCCCAGATCCAGGGGAACTCGAGGCCGGGGTCCTTTCCGGGGATCGCGGTGCGCTCTCCCAGGCGATCACTTTGGCCGAGAGCACCCGCCCCGAGGACGCTCCTGCCGCCCAGGCCCTGATCAGCGCCCTGTTGCCGAAGACCGGCGGGGCGCTGAGGGTCGGCCTGACCGGAGT
>CAITDZ010000114.1 GCA_903891285.1 uncultured Solirubrobacterales bacterium | reverse complement strand
CGGTCGGACATGGTCAGCGCCTCCTCCTGGTCGTGGGTCACGTAGACGAAGGTGATCCCGACCTCTTCCTGGATCCGCTTGAGCTCTACCTGGAGGCCCTTCCGGAGTTTCAGGTCGAGCGCGCCCAGCGGCTCGTCGAGGAGCAGGACCTTCGGCAGGTTGACCAGGGCCCGGGCAAGGGCGACCCGTTGCTGCTGTCCGCCAGAGAGCTGGGCCGGTTTCCGCTTCGCCTCGCGACCGAGGCCGACCCGTTCGAGTTCCTCCGAGACCCTCCGCTGGATCTCGGCCTTCGGAACCTTCTTTCGTTTGAGGCCGAAGGCGACGTTCTCTTCGAGGGTCATGTGGGGGAAAAGCGCGTAGTTCTGGAAGACCGTGTTGGTCGGTCGCTTGTAGGGGGGCTCGCCAGCGACATCCTTGCCGTCGATCAGGACCTTGCCCGCAGTCGGCTGCTCGAAGCCGGCGATCATCCGGAGGGTCGTCGTCTTGCCGCAGCCGCTCGGCCCGAGCATCGTGAAGAACTCCCCATCGGCGATGTCGAGGTCGATGTCGTCGACCGCGGTGAATGACCCGAAATCCTTGGTCACCCCCCTGAGGCTGACATCACCAGATCCGTCCGAACTTCCCTCGGCGGTGTCGGCGCTATCTACGTTTTCCGGCTCGCTCTCCACTCTCTCCGGTCGCTCCTTCCCGCCCGGGCGATCGGACGGTTCGAACCTGGGGACCTTCCCTCTTCAGGCCCCCAAGGAAGGCAGAATCTAGGGGAAAAACGTGACCGGTGTCACTTGGCGCCGCACCCGGTGAAGCTGGAGACCCCCGGACTACCGTCTCGGCCGGGACCGCTGTCTTTGGGAAACACCGCTCCCCGGCAGGGTTTCCGGTGCGGTGGTCTAATCTTGGTAGGGAATCTGGTCTGGGCCTTCAGCCCGCTAGGAGGAATCCGTGGAACCGACCGCAGTTACCGAATCAGAGCTCGATGTGGCCCGTCTCCAGGAGGAGGCTCGCAGGCACCTCTGGATGCACTTCTCCCGGATGGGTTCCTACGACGCAGAGCACGAAATCCCGATCATCGCCCGCGGTGAAGGGGCCTACGTCTGGGATGCCCACGGCAAGAAGTACCTGGACGGGCTCTCGGGCCTCTTCTGCGTGAACGCCGGACACGGCCGGCCCGAACTGGCCGAGGCAGCCGCCCGCCAGTTCGAGGAGCTCGAGTTCTACGTCCTCTGGAGCTACGCCCATCCCCGGGCGATCGAACTGGCGACCAAGATCGCTTCTCTGGCTCCGGGCGACCTCAACAGGGTCTTCTTCACCAACGGCGGGGCAGAGTCGGTCGAGTCGGCACTGAAGCTCGCCCGCAACTACCACCGAATGCATGGCCACGGGCAGAAGACGAAGGTGATCGCCCGCCAGATCGCCTACCACGGGACGACCCTTGGTGCACTCTCTGCAACCGGGGTTACCGAGATGAAGGCCCAGTTCGAGCCGGTGGCCCCCGGAGCGATCCACGTGGCGAACACGAACATGTACCGCTGGCCCGAAGATCGCGATCCGCTCCAGCTCGCCGACGCGATCGAGGAAGCGATCCTCTTCGAAGGACCCGAAACGGTCGGGGCGGTGATCCTCGAGCCGGTCCAGAACGCTGGCGGCTGCTTCGTCCCGCCCGACGGCTACTTCCAGCGGGTGAGGGAGATCTGCGACCGCCACAACGTCCTCTTCAT
>CAITDZ010000113.1 GCA_903891285.1 uncultured Solirubrobacterales bacterium | reverse complement strand
CGCCGAGCGGACCGGGTCGGAAGACCTCGGACCGATGGGGGGCCTGGCCAAAAATGCGCCGATCTTCGCGGTGATCTTCCTGATCGTCACGATGGCCACCCTGGCGATTCCCGGGTCACCCAACTTCATCGGCGAGTTCCTGATCCTCAACGGCACCTTCCAGGTCAGCGTCGCGATCGCGATCGTTGCCTCGGTCGGGGTGGCGCTGGCCGCCTACTACGCGTTGAGGATGTACCAGCGGACGATGCAGAACCCGCTGCCGCCCGGATCGGACTCGCGTGAGATCTCGCTCCGGGACGCCCTGATCATCGTCCCGATGGTGCTGGTCCTGGTGATCCTCGCCTTCGCCCCCCAGATCGTCCTCGGGGAGACCGGGGACGCGGTCTCGGCAGTGGTCGAGAAGGTTGGTCAGGCCGGTTGACCTTCCAGCCTCCGGAAATCGACTACTGGGCCCTCTCCCCGGTCATCGCCTTGGTCTTCGGACTCTCCCTGACCGTGATCCTCGCGGTCGCCGGACGCCTCGCCCGGATCGCGCCCGCTGCCGCGATCCTCAGCATGGTCGTGGCCGGTGGCCTGCTGATCGGCCAGTGGGGCGAGTCGAAGGACGTGATCGGTGGGACCCTCGAGCTCGACGGACTCTCGATCACCTTCTCGCTGCTGATCCTCCTGGCCGGGATAGTCGCCGTGCTCTTCTCGCTTGGCGATCCCGCCGCCAGAGAGGCCGGCCGCCCGGACTTCCTGGCCCTTCTGCTCGGCTCGGTGCTGGGCATGGTCCTCCTGACCCAGGCGAACAACCTGATCACCTTCTTCATCGCCCTCGAGCTCTTTTCGATTCCCCTCTATGCCCTGTGCGGGACCGATCTGAGGAGGGAGGATTCGCTCGAGTCCGGCCTCAAATACCTGATCATCGGATCGCTCGGCTCGGCCACCCTGCTCTTCGGCATGGCCTTCGTCTACGGAGCTTCGGGAGCGACCGGGTTCGAGCAGATCGCTGATGGGCTCTCCTCCTCCGACCTCCTCGGCGACCCGATCATCCTGACCGGGGTCGGCCTGGTCACGGTCGGCCTCGCCTTCAAGGTCTCCCTGGCCCCTTTCCACCAGTGGACCCCGGACGTCTACCAGGGGGCACCGACCGCGGTCACGGCCTTCATGGCGGTCGCGACGAAGCTGGCCGGGTTTGCGGTCTTCGCCCGCTTCTTCCTGACGGCGCTCGAGCCACTGGCCGACGAGTGGGACGTGATCCTCGCCGCGATCGCCGCGATCTCGATCGTGGTCGGAAACCTCGGGGCGATCTCCCAGGATTCGCTCAAACGGATGCTCGGTTACTCGGGGATCGCCCAGGCCGGGTACATGGTCGGGGGCATCGTGGTTGCGAGCACCGAGGGGGTGGAGGCCCTCTCCTTCTACCTGGCCGCCTACCTCGCGCTCAACCTCGGTACCTTCGCCGTCCTGGTGGTCAGGGAACAGCGCGACGGAAGCGACGACTCGATCGAGTCCCTGCGGGGGATCGGCCGCCAGGACCGGGCCCTGGCCTGGCCGATCACGATCGGGATGCTCGGCCTGATCGGTCTGCCCCCGACGGTCGGGTTCCTCGGGAAGCTCTACCTGATCTCCGCCCTGGTCGACGGGGGCTGGACCTGGCTCGGGATCCTGATCGTGCTCGGTTCGATGGCCTCGCTCGCCTACTACCTGAGGGTCGTCGGAACCGTCTGGTCGGGCGAGACCGAGAGTCCGGCACCAGCGCCCGGCCCTTCCTCGCGCCGGCTCGGCCTGATCGTCGGCGTGGGGATCGTCTTCGCGATCGTCTCAGTCGGGCTCGGGATCCTGCCCGACCCGCTCTACGACTTCGCGGCCCAGGCGGGCGAGGCAATAGGTTCGCTGCCCGGGTGATTCGGAGGCCCGACCCGGTCCGGATGAACGGGGAATCCGGGTGAAGGCGGAGGGGGGCCGGTGATCTGGATCGCCCTTGCCGTGATCGTTTCGGTCGGGGCCGGTCTCTTCGCCGAGAGGAGTCGACCGGAGGCCGCGACCAATGCCTCCAGGAGGGCGCTTTCGCTCCTCCTCTACGTCTTCTTTCCCCCGATCGTCTTCGTCAACCTGGCCGAGACCGACTTCGGCTTCGGGATGGGGGCCGGACTGGTTGCCGGACTGGTCGCGGTCGTCCTGGTCGGGTTGATCGGGTGGTTCGCTGCCAGCCGCCTTCTCGGTCTCTCCTCGCCGGAGACCGGGTCGGTGATCACCTGTTCGGTGATCCCCAACACCAGCTACCTCGGCTACCCGGTCGTCCTGGCGCTGATGGGAGGGGAGGAGCTATCCAGGGCGGTCGCCTACGACGTGGTCGTCGGAGGGGTCGGCCTGACCCTGCTCGGCTTCGGTGCAGGAGCTGCATTCGGTGATCGCGCGGGCTCAGGGTTCGGGGAGAGGCTCCGGTCCTTCTTCCTCAGGAACCCGCTGCTGATCGCAGCGATCCTCGGCCTGCTGACCCCCGGGGACCTGCTGCCCGACGTCCTGGTCGAGGTCTCCTGGGTCCTGGTCACCCTCTCGCTCCCGATCGGATTCTTCGCCGTAGGGGCGGTGATCGGTGGCGAGCAGCGGGCCGGGACGATCGCCCGCCTGCCCGGGTTCTCCCCGGCGGTCGGCCTGGTGACCCTGATCCGCCTGGTGCTGGCGCCCGGTCTCCTGCTCCTGCTCACCCTGCCGATCGCCGACGTCCCGCCGTCGTTCTACGTGCTGGCGGCGATGCCGGCCGGGATCAGCTCCCTGGTGATCGCCCACGCCTACGGCCTCGACCTGCGGATCGCGGCCGAGGCCGTTGCCTGGACCACCGGGATCGTCCTCGTCTTCGGTCTCCTCTTCGTGATCGTTGGTTGAGTCGATCGTCGGTTGGACTTCGTGGGATGATCGGCCCGTGACCGGCCCACCTCCCCCGATCCACCACGCTTCACTGGAAGTCGGCGCCGAGGACCAGGCCGGGGAGG
>CAITDZ010000112.1 GCA_903891285.1 uncultured Solirubrobacterales bacterium | reverse complement strand
TACCGCGATGCCCGCGGGACCAACGGCTCGATGCAGGAAGAGTTCCTGGTCCACCTGCGCGAGGGGGAGGACTGTCTGGGCTGCGGGGGAACCGTGACCCGGATCGTGGTCGGTGGAAGATCCACTTACTACTGCCCCGATTGCCAGGTGAGGCTGAGGCGAAAGCCGAGGCGCCGACGGGGGTGAACCCCGTCCGGGCAGGAAGTCAATCTGTTGTGATGGCGGGAAAGACTTACAAGACCGAGGGGATCGTCCTTCGCTCGATCCGGTATGGCGAGGCCGATCGGATCCTTCACCTCTACACACGCGAGCGAGGCCGGATTGGCGCGATCGCAAAGGGTGTCCGGAAGCCGAAGTCCCGCTTCGGTGGCAGATTGGAGCCGTTCTTCCGGCTCTCTCTGGTCCTCCACAGGGGAAGGGGCGATCTCTCGACCGTGAGTGCGGCCGAGACGATCGAGGGCTATCCCGAGCTGAGGGCTTCGGGCCAGGCGATCGCTGCCGCCTCGGACGCCTGCGGTGCAGTGCTCAGGCTGCTCGAGGGGACCGGGCCGAATGAGGCCGCCTACAACCTGCTCTGTCGCTACCTCGGGCTGCTCGATGCCGATCCGGATGGACCGCTCGCCAGCGGTCCCGGCATGGTCGCCTTCCGGCTGAAGCTGGCCCTCGCCGCCGGGTTCGGGCCGGAGCTCGCGGCCTGTGCCACCTGTGGGTCGAGCGAAGAGGTGGCCGGATTCTCCGGTGCGGCCGGGGGAGTCGTCTGTGCCGGCTGCGGGGCCGGCTCCTTCGCACTCTCGCCCGAGGGGCACGCCTTCATGGTCGAGGCGATCGGCAGCCCCCTGGCCGAGTTGCCGGAGGCAGATGAGATGGCCGTCCGTCAGGCGGGCCGGGCGATCGGGGAGACCCTCGAGCACCATGCCCACGTTCGGCTCCCTCGCCCCGAGGCCAGGAAGGCCGCTTGAAGGGCGACTCCGAGTTCGCGACCGACTGGCAGGAGCGGGAGGCTCGTGAGCTTTCCCCACGTGCCATCCGCTCGTATCCAGCCAGGCGCAAGGTCGCCGAGCCCGACAGCCCGGTCCGAACGCCCTTCCAGCGCGACCGGGACCGGATCGTCCACGCCAAGGCCTTTCGCCGCCTGATGCACAAGACCCAGGTCTTCATCGCCCCGAGCGGGGACCATTTCCGGACCCGCCTGACCCACACCCTCGAGGTGACCGGGATCGCCCGGGGCGTCGCCCGCGCGCTCAGGCTGAACGAGGACCTGACCGAGGCGATCGGCCTCGGCCACGACCTCGGCCATACGCCGTTCGGGCACCTGGGGGAGGCCGCCCTGGACCGGGCCAGTCGGGAGCGTGGGGGGCCCGGCTTCCGGCACTATCGCCACTCGGTCCGGATAGTCGAAAAGCTGGAACGGGATGGCAGGGGCCTGAACCTGAACCGGATCGTGGTCGATGGGATAGGGAGGCACAGTGGTACCGATACGCCCCTGCCACGCTCGCTCGAGGGCCAGATCGTCCGGCTGGTCGATCGGGTCGCCTACCTGAACCACGACATCGACGATGCGATCCGGGCCGGGGTGATCACCAGGAAGAGCCTCCCGGCCAGGGAGATCAAGCTCCTCGGACGAACTGGACCGGAGCGGATCGACACCCTCGTCCAGGACATCATCGTGGCCTCGGCCGATTCCGAGGAGATCCGGCAGGGCCCACGGGTGGGCAAGGCGATGGAGAACCTGCGGGACTTCATGTTCAGCGAGGTCTACGAGAGCGAGCCCGCCCGCAGGCAGAAGGAACGAATCGAGTTCGCGATCGGCAACCTGTTCGACTACTACCGCAAGTACCCGGAGGAGGTGACGGTCAGCTACGGCAAGGGAGGCGAGCCCTCGGCAGCCCAGATGGCGATCGACATGGTCGCCGGGATGACCGACCGCTTCTGCATCGCCACCTTCGAGCGGCTGTTCGTGCCCAGCACGACCTCTTTCTAGGTCCGGGCGGACCGCGGGATCCGCTTTCGTGGGGGAGGGTCTCGCCTCTATGCTGGCCGTGTGGCCCGTTTCACCCCCGAGACGATCGAAAAGGTCCGCTCTGCTGCGGACATGGTCGAGGTCGTATCGGCCCACACCGAGCTGAAGCGCTCCGGCGCCAGGTACCAGGGGCTCTGCCCCTTCCACGACGAGCGGACGCCCTCCTTCTCGGTCCACCCGGACGAGAAGCTCTACCACTGCTTCGGTTGTGGAGTCGGCGGGGACATCTTCGATTTCGTCTGCGAGACCTCGGGCCTCGAATTTCCCGAGGCGGTCGAAACCCTCGCCGAGCGCTACGGGGTCGAGGTAACCCGGGTCGAGCAGGACCCCGAGGCCGAGGCCCGGAGCAAGGCCCGAAAGCGCCTCCAGGAACTGCTCGATCGGGCTGCGTCCTTCTACTCCTCGACCCTGGCCTCCTCGAAGGAGGCCTCGGCCTCACGTGATTACCTGGCCTCGAGGGGGCTCGGCGACGAAGTCCTTGCCAGTTTCGGGGTCGGCTATGCACCGAGCGCCTGGGACACCCTGGTCAAGCGAGGCCAGCAGGCCGGCTTCACCCTCCAGGAGATGGCCGAGGTGGGACTGGTCCAAAAGGGGCGGGAGGGCGGCCTTTACGACCGGTTCAGGAGCCGGATCATGTTCCCGATCCGTGATGCCAGGGGAAGGACGATCGGGTTCGGGGCACGGGCGACCACCGACGGCCAGAAACCGAAGTACTTGAACTCGGCCGAGACCCCCTTCTTCCACAAGAGCGAGGTGCTCTACGGAATCGACGTCGCACGCCCGGCGATGGCCAAGGCCGGCAGGGCGATCCTGGTCGAGGGTTACACGGATGTCCTCGCCCTCCACCAGGCAGGCTTCTCCGAGACCGTCGGGATCATGGGCACGGCGATGACCGAGCAGCAGGTCGCGGCGCTGTCTTCCACCGTCGGTACCGTGATCCTCGCCCTCGATGCCGATGCGGCCGGCCAGAAGGCGATGCTCCGGGCCCAGGAGGTCGCCGCCGGTCGCAAGGTCTCGATCCGGGTCGTCACGATGCCCGAAGGCGAGGACCCAGCCGAGATCGCAACCGAGCCCGGCGGGGCCGAGCGCTTCAGCCATCTGCTCGAGGGGGCGGTCGCCCTGCCCGAGTTCCACCTCGACCTCGTGCTCGGTGCGGTCGATTCGAGCTCGCCCCTCTCCAGGGACGAAGGCCTGGACCGGGCCGTCCCGGTGATCGCCTCGGTTCCGCCGGGGGCGCTCCGGCAGGAACTCGTCCGCAAGGCCTCGGATGGCCTGGGGATCGAGACTCCGGTGATCCTCGCCCGGGTCGACGCCGAGCCACCTCCTTCCGCGGGTCGCCCGGCGCCCGTTGCCGCACCGACCGAGGAGGGCCCCCCGGTCGAGGCCCAACGGTCGGGAGTCCTTACCAAGCACGAGCGGCGAGAGCGATCGCTTCTCCTGATGTGCGTTGCCGACCCGAAGGAAGGTGCGGTTTGGCTCGAGCGCCTGGAAGAGCGACATCTGAGCTCGGACCTCTCCATCCGCACCGTCACCTGGCTCAAGGGACACCTCGGGGATCCGACCGAGGGGATCGACTCAGAGGACGATGACGTCCGTCGACTGGTCAGGGCTCTGGTCGTCAGGGCAGACCCTTCGAAGGTCGGGGAAGGTGCAATCCGCCGGAACTTCATGGAACTCGAACTGGCTGCTCTGGAGCGGGAGATCGAGCAGGCCGGGGAGGAGGATGCTGCCCGGAGGGCAGAGCTAAGCAGGGAACGCTCGATTCTGGTCGAGGAGGTTCGAAGGGCCGAGGAGGAGGCCGCCTGACCGCCTGGACAGAGTCGATTGAGGGGCCGTCATCGGTACCGGAGCCGGGCCGTCTCCGGTAGGGTTCGGCCCCCGTAGAGTTCCGAAAGGGAGTCCAGCGGGACGGGGTTGAACCACTCCGTGAGAGTGCCTTCGGGGGTAGCTCAATGGTAGAGCGCCGTCCTGTTAAGTCGGTGGTTGGCGGTTCGAGTCCGCCCCCCCGAGCTCACCCGGTCAGGGACTCGATCAGTCTCGCTCCCCTGTCCGGCCCGTCATTCTGCTCGGCCCACCGGGCGATCCCACTGGCCCGCTCCCGGTAGGAGGGTTCGGCAAGCAGCTCGGCCACGGCCCAGCGAACTGTGGCCGGTGTGGTCAGGCTCCGCCTGAGCGAGAGTCCCGCACCCGACCAGGCGAGGCGGACCCCGTTCTCGTTCATGTCCCCTGCGGCAGGGCAGGCCAGGACGGGCACTCCGGCCCCCAGGGCACGGGCCAGGGTGCCGTGTCCGCCATGGCAGACGACGACCGAGGCCTCCGGGAAGACCTGGGAGTACCTGACCCAGTCGTGGAGGACGGCATTTGGAGGCACATCGATCCCGGAGGACTGTCCCGCCCGGTTGGTTGTAGCGAGGACTCGCACTGGCTGTTCGGCGAGGGCTTCCAGACTCGCCCTGACCAGCCTGTGCTCTGGGTCCTGCGAGGTGCTGGGCGCGACCACCACGAGCGGGTCGTCACCGGGCGGGAGCTCCACGTCCTCGTGGGGCGGTTCGAACTCCATCGGTCCCGTTACACGTGCCCTCTCGGGTAGCGAGTCGGGGTACTCGAGCTGGGGGAGGGTTGCGACCAATACGAGGTCCGGACTGGTTGCCCCGTGGAACCTCTCGGTGGGCGGCAATCCGACGACCGCTCGCTGGGCGTTCAGGTCGTCCCTGCCTGCCCGAAGCCCGTGCCCCATGAAGCGGCCGACCAGGCCCCAGGCCTTCCGGCCCAATTTGGTCCGTGGCGGCATCGCGCCGATCGAAAACGGGGGGAGCCCGGTACCTCCCTCCGGGAAGAGGTGGGGAACGAGGGTTGCCCTGCGGGCGCCGTAGCGCTCTGCCGCAAGGGCAGGTGCGACGGTGAGCACGTCGTTGACGACCACGTCGGGCTGGAACTCCTCGAGAAGCGGCATCAGTGCATTCGCTGCCTCGCCGCCACCGAGAGTTCCGGACCGTGGCGGCGGGAACACCTGGTATCCGTCGGCCGGGGCGAACCCGACGCCCTCGGCCAGGACGAGCTCTTCCCATTCCGGCCAGGTCTCGAGGACTACTTCGTGGCCCCTTGCCCCGAGGGCACGAGAGAGCGAGAGCGCGGGGAAGACGTGGCCCGGGTCGCCGAACGCGGCGACCAGGCATCGGAGCACCTTGGGACTACCCGCCTCCAGCGCCCGACCGGCCCCTACATCCCGCCGCTGTCGGGACCGCCGCCGGGGCGGTTCAGCACGATCTCGGGGACCACGCAGTTAGGGGAGGTCGAGAGCAGGAAGGAGACGACTTCACCAAGGTCCTCGACCCGGATCATCTCCTCCGGGGCGATTTCGCCCTGGACGAACTCGGTCATGTCGGTGGCGACGAATCCCGGGCATATCGCGGTCACCTGGACCCCTGAGTCCCCGAACTCCTTCTGGGTCGAGTGGGAGAAAGAGATGACCGCCGCCTTGGTCGCCCCGTAGATGGAGAGCCAAGGTGGGTAGGCCTTTCCGGCCACAGAGGCGAGGTTGACCACCAGCCCCTTTCCGTGCTCGCCCCCGGCCTCCTGGAGCATCCCGAAGGATTCCCGGGTAAGGATCACCATCGCCTTCAGGTTGACCGCGACCTGAAGGTCGAGGAACTTGTCCGTGATCTCGCTGATCGGCTGGCCGATCCCGATCCCGGCGTTGTTGACCAGGCAGTCCATCCGATCCAACCGATCCCGATGGCTCGCAACCAGGCGCTCGGCCTCTTCGGGCTTGGAAAGGTCGGCGACCACGCCCTCTACGTCGAAGCCTTCCCCGGCAAGCCGTTCGACTGCCGAAGCCAGCTTCTCCTCACGGCGACCGGAGATGGTCAGGGAATATCCGGACTGGCCGAGTCGTTCGGCTATCGCGTATCCGATGCCCCCGGACCCTCCGGTAACAAGTGCTGCCCTCTCGCCCATCTACGAGCACCTCCCGATGCTGACTGAGTGCCTTCCTGTCGAAGCCCGGCAACCCTAGTCGAGCTATACCGGGGTCGGCCTTCCCATGCCCGGCCATCTGTTCTAGTCTGAATCTCCAGCCCGGGTAGATGAGGAACCAGGGGCTGAGCCGAAACCGGATGAAGGGGGCGAGGTGAGCGAAGAGGGACCGGATCCAGAGCTTCTCGAGGCTTTCGTGAAGGAGTCCCGCCAGCGCTGCGACGTGATCTCGGCCGGGCTCGATACCGGCACTACCGACTTCGAGGCGCTTCGCCAGGAGGCCCACGCCCTCCACGGCACTGCAGTGACCCTGGGACTTGGGCGGGTCGGCGAACTCGCAGGCCTGATGGAGTCCGACCTTGCGGAGGCTGCCGAGGGCAGTGAGCTGAAGCCCCAACGGGCCACCCAGCTCTCGGAGGCTGCCGAGGCACTGGCCGAAGGGGTCAAGGCAGCAGCCGCCGGGGAAGAGGAGCCGCCGGACGTCGGTCGCTCGCTCTCCCAGCTGTTTGCGATCTAGCCCTTCCCTCCGTCCACCCATCCATACAATCGCCGTCGAGGGCGGACCACGCCCCGGGCCGGTAGCTCAGTTGGTTAGAGCAGCGGACTCATAATCCGTAGGTCGGAGGTTCGAGTCCTCCCCGGCCCATCCAGACCAGGATCAGGATCAAGGTGGAGGCAACGCACCGGCCGGGCCTCCAGGGCGCAACTTACCCCGGCCTGCCGTGTTCCCCTTCCGTAGTCCGCGTATAAGCGCCCCTGGAATCTGGCGCTTGACTTACTATTGCCCTGCTGGAGGAGAATCCGACGATCATGAATCAGGGACGAACTTGGGGATTTCGGTTGGCGCTGGCAGTGAGAACCGCCGCGGCTCCACCTGACGTGTTCACGGGGATGCCGGTCCAATCGCTGGCCAAGGGAGTCCGACGGATAGTGCGTGTCCCGGCCCGGTCGGGAGTGTGGGGTAGCGGAGCAGGCAAGACACTCAAGATAGGAGGCTAGTAGTGGGAAATCTCGAGAGGAAGCCCGGCCCCTTGATGGCCGACCGGAGCAGCAGGACGAGGCTGAAGGCCGCGGTGATCCTCGCCCTGACCGGAGGCCTCACGCTCGGCGTCCTCGCCTGCGGGTCCGACGATGGGTCCCCCCAGTCTGCGTCGAACGGATCGCCGACGTCGGTAGCTGCGAGCTCCCAGTCCTCGGGCTCACTGGTCGACGCCACGGCGGCCAACGCGATCAAGAATCCCCGGCAGCCCGACGGATGCACCAACCAGAAGAGCAACGAGGAGATCTGCGCCGACTTCAGCAACTACCTGCTCAGCTACCGACCGGCCGCCAAGGACGAGAACTACGGAACGAGGGGCCCCTTCCTGGTCGGTAAATGGGATAACCCTTCGAACCCGCAGGAAAAGGTCTCCTCGACCATCGCCATCGAGGACGTCCGTCCCGGAGCCGGAAATGACGGAAAGAACCGGGGCTGGAATACGACGGCTGCCGGATTCAGCGAACTCCTGCAGGTCGACTTCGATGACAGGGGCGACATCGGCAACAGTGGCAGCGTGAGGATCAAGGCGAAGGCCGGGGACGTCGACCTCGGAACGGCGCACTTCTGGCTTCGCAACGAGGACGGGGCCGATGACGATGACACCGAGCTCAATTACAGGGTGGACGACGACAACGACTGGGCCTACTGCGAGCACCAGCTCGGGGGGCGCCCGGGCCCCGTCTACTTCTCCTGCGGTGCGATCAACAGTGCGACCAGGGGAGTACATGTCTGCAATGACAACGGCGACGACGAGGAGTGTGGATTCTCCTTCTACCTGCAGACCTACCCGGTCCGGGTCGAAGTCCAGAACAAGCTCCCCGATTCAACGCTCACCATCACCAGCATCGAGCAGGACCAGCCGGACAAGACCCAGGATTTCGGCTTCGAGATAAGCGACTGGGCTTCGACGATGGAGGGTGGATCCTCCCTCGAGCCAGGCGCGCCCAGCCTCTGGTTGGCCGGATTTCGCGCCCAGGCGGGCGGGAAGGTTCGGGTGAAGGGCAAGCTCACCGCAACGACTGAAGCGGCAAAGAGCGAGGCGTGGGCCGGACAGAACGTGGTCATGGAGGCCACCTGGGGCCAGGTCAAGGTCATCGAGGAGAGGGATGGCAAGAAGACCGAGGTGACCAAGCAGCCTGACCCCGTCTGCACCATCGGAGCCGCAAGTTCGGGGGCGAAGGCGAGCTGCAACGTCGATCTGACGATCGGCAAGGCCTCGACGCCCGGCACCGCAGTCTTCACGATCAACAAGTAGCGCACTGGTGTCGGTACGAGGAAAAGGACCAGGGACCTCGATCCGATCGGTGCTGCCCGGGGCATCCTTCCTTGCCTGTGCCTTGCTCGCCCTGTTGGTCTGCGCCCCAGGGGCACAGGGCTGGTCGGCGACGGCAGTTCCCGGCCTGGTCAGCGGCGGAGGCTCAGGTGGACCGCTTGTCCCAACCACTCCCGGAGTCGTCCTCGACGGCAAGACCGGGCTCTCCACGAGCCTTCAGCCCACGCTTCGCTGGCCCGATGCCCCTTCGGGACAGAAGGAGTTCGAGGTCCTCAGCCTCAGCGGAAAATCCCTCTGGCGCATCGGAGTCTCCTCCGGCCAGACACGGGTCAACCCCGGCGTCCTAAAGCAAGGGGGGGCTTACCGCTGGCGGGCTACCGCAGGAGGGCGGACCTTCGACGGGGGGCTGTTTCGGGTCGACATGCAGCGGCTACAAGTACAGGGAGCACTCGAGTTCGGCGGCGTTTCGGTCGGCTCGGTCTCCGGCGAGGCGATCTTCTCCTGGTCATCCCGACAGCTGGAGACGATCGGTGGTCAGGCGGGATTCACCCTCTCCTACCAGCCGTCCAACTCCCAGCTGGTTTCCCCGCAGCCGGGGTTGCCGTCCGGATGGAAGCTGACGGCCGGTGGCGGTTCGCCCTGGACCCACCTGAAGGTGGTCTCGGCCGAATGGGTCGAGTTGATCTCCGAAACGGGAATGGCAATCCCTTATTCCAGGGGCAGCGGTGGCCTCTGGCTTCCCAAGCTGGGGGTTGGTCAAGCCTGGCCGCCCGGTAGCGAGACCTCACTCAGCCAGGCAGGCGATGGCTCCTGGACGGCCACGGCTCGTGACGGGTCCGTCGCGACGTTTCCGAAGGCCCAGAAAGCCGGCGAACGGGTCTGGGCAACGAAGCTCTGGCGTGACGGGGAGCCCTCCCTCCAGCAGATCTTCGATTCGATGGGGCGGCTCGTGGCCCTTAGGGACCCGGTCGGTGGACGCTTGATGAGGTTGATCTACAAGGGCGTGAACGAGACGTCCGAACTCCAGTGCGCCAACCAGATGGTGATGGGCAAGAAGGCCAAGAAGCGCAAGAAGAAGGGTGAAAAGAAGGCCGGAAAGAAGAAGGGGAAGGGGACGAAGAAGAGCGGCAAGAAGAGGGTGGCAGGTCTCCATTCCGCCCCGAACGGCTACCTCTG
>CAITDZ010000111.1 GCA_903891285.1 uncultured Solirubrobacterales bacterium | reverse complement strand
CGGGTCAGGTTGCCGACCGACGGCCCCTCCCGACCGATCCGCCCGTGGTGCGGGGCGAGCAGGGCCAGGGTCGAGGCCCAGATCGCGAGCGCAAGCAGAGCCCCGGCAATCGCCAGCACGGTCGACCCCCCGGGAGGCTCGGCGACCAGGACCAACGAGGTCAGCAGCTCAAGGATCATCGGCAGTGCGACCACGTAGCCGGTTCGTCTCGAGTGGGCATCGTGGAAAACGGCAAAGCCCTCCTCCCCGACCATCTCGAAGAGCGGGTAATGGACGACCTGCACGAACCAGGCCACCCCGACCATGAAAAGCGTGGAGGCTGCACAGGCCAGCAGCACCGCGCTCATTTCACCGTGATCTCCCTCGACTTCGGGTCATACCGGATCTCCCGCCTGCCCTCGGAGATCGCCTCGATGATCTGGTCGATCAGGGCGTCCACATCTTCTCCCTCGGGCATCGAGGGGGGCTCTCCGGCGAGCGCCCGGTCGGCGAAGCCCGTCTCCATGTGGCCGGGACTGACCTCGAGGACGTCGACCTCCCGTCGCAGCTCCCGCCGGGTGGCCGCAAGGAATGCCGCGAGGGCCGCCTTCGAAGCCGAGTAGGCGGCCATACCTGCGGTCGGGAACTCGGCGACCACGGCGGTTATCGCAACCACGGAGCCGCCCGGTTCGATCCTCCGGAGGGCCTCGGTGATCAGGTGGATCGGTCCCGAGGCGTTTGCCTCGATCAGGCCGGCCAGGATCTCGGGGTCGAGTTGCCGCGCTTCGCCGAATGCGACCGCCCCGGTCGCGACCACCAGGCAGTCGAGGCCTCCGAGCTCATCACAGGCCCGACCGACCGCCCCTGCCACCGAGTCCGGATCGGAATAATCGAACACGACCGTCTGGCAGCCGAGTTCATCCCCCAGCTCGTCCAGCCGCGCGGAATCCCGTCCTGCGAGCACGAGGTTCGCCCCCTTCGCCTTGAGTTCCCGGGCGAGCCGTCCGCCCAGTGCTCCGGTCGCGCCGGCGACCAAGACCCTGCTTCCCTCTATGTCCACTCCCAGACCTCCTTTCGCCCCGGTACGACACGAAGGTAGAGGTTCTCAGACCGATGCGCTCAGCCTCGGGAGGTCTTTCGCACGGCCACTCTGGCCGCCCAGGTCAGGGTGATGCCCGCGAAGAGCGTCCCGGCGATCAGGGCCTTCGCCAGCGGCCAGGCAACCCAGCCATCGATCATCAGGGATCTCATGCCCTCGAGCATGTAGGTGGTGGGGTTGACCCGGGCCACGACCTGGATCCAGGGAGCCAGCTGGTCGAAGGGCAGGAAGACCGGCGCGAGGAAGAGCAGCGGGAAGAAGATGAAGGTGGCCGACTGGGCGGCCCTGGCATTCCCGGTAAGGAGGCCGGTGGCAACCGAGTAGCCGGCGAACCCGAGACCCCAGAGCAGGGAGAACAGGAGGACGGCGATCAGTCCTGGGAATCCGGTGACTGGGTCGGCCCCGAGGATCAGGCCAACCCCGATGATCAGGATCGCCTCGACCGTCACCTGGAGGGCACCCAGCAGCATCGCCGAAAGGACGATCGCCGTCCTCGAGAGCGGCATCGCCAGCTGTCGGCGGAAGTAGCCGGACTCCAGATCCTCGACCAGGGTCAGCCCGGCCGCCCCACCGCTGATCGAGGCGAAGAGGACGGTCACCGGAAGGACAAAGTTGAGGTAGTTCCCCCCGGTCAGCTGGACGACGGCGGGGGAGTCCCCGAACGAGCCGTAGTAGACGATCAGGAAGAAGACGCTGATCCCGAGGTTGGGCAGGAGGACCGCAGGCTGGCGGATCAGGTTCCGGACGAAGCGCCGGGTCAGGAGCGCGACCTGAACCGGAAAGGCGACCCCGATCGTGGTTGGAGCGGAGGCGGTCGAAAGCGGATCGCTCACGGTTGGTCCCCCTCTTCGGCCACGATCCCGAGGAAGACGTCGTCGAGGGTCGGCCTGGCGAGCGATACGGATTCGGCCTCGATGCCTGCCTCTTTCAGGGTTCCAACGACCCGGATCAACTCGGCCGGCCCATCGGCAGCCGGCACCCTGACCTCCCCTGCGAGAGCCCGGGCCCCTCCGCCGATTGCGGTTGCGGCCCGCTCCGCGGCTGCCTCATCGGTGAACTCGACCTCGATCACGTCCTCCCCCAGCCCGGACTTGAGCTCCTCCGGAGTGCCGTTGGCAACGATCCTGCCGTCGGCCATGATCGCCACCCGGTCGGCCAGGCGGTCCGCTTCTTCGAGGTACTGGGTGGTGAGGAGTACGGTCACACCCTCGTCCCTCAACTGCTCGACCTCCTCCCAGATGGCGCGGCGTGATGCGGGATCGAGCCCCGTCGTCGGCTCGTCCAGGAAGAGGACCTTTGGCCGGTTGACCAGTGCCGCGGCTAGGTCGAGTCGCCTCCTCATACCCCCGGAGTAAGTCCCGATCCGACGACCTGCCGCATCTTCCAGGCCGACCAGCTCGAGCAGCTGGTCCCGGCGGGCGTCGGCAGCCGGGCCGTCGAACCCGTAGAGCCGCGCGTGGAGGTCCAGCAGTTCACCACCGGTCTGGATCGGATCGAGGCCCGTCTCCTGAAGCGCGGCCCCGACCGAGCGTCGGATCGAGCCACCGTCCCGCTCGAGGTCGAACCCGGCAACCCTCGCACTGCCCGAAGTCGGGGCCAGCAACGTGGCCAGCATCAGGACGGTGGTCGACTTCCCGGCGCCGTTCGCCCCGAGCAGCCCGAATATCTCGCCCTCCCCGACGGTGAATCCGACCCCCTTGACCGCTTCGACGGCGTCATCACCCTCCCCGAAGGTCTTGGTTAGGTCCTCGACCTCGATCATCTGATTGCGCTCCGCGCGCTCGCCGACCACTTCCACCGGGCCAACCTACCGCCGGCGCGACAGTTCCGTCGGGGCGCGGTGCGACCCTCAACCCGTGACCGGCACCCCGATCCTCCACGCCGACCTCGACGCCTTCTACGCGTCGGTCGAGCAGCGCGACGATCGGTCGCTCGCGGGACTCCCGGTGATCGTCGGCAAGGGAGTCGTCCTCGCCTGCTCCTACGAAGCCAAGGCGATGGGGGTCCAGACCGCCACGGGGGTTGGCCAGGCACTGAGGCTCTGTCCCGAAGCGAAGGTAGTGCCCCCGAGGATGGAGGCGTATGCCGAAGCGAGCGCCCGTGTCTACGAGATCTTCGCCCGCTTCTCCCCAGTCGTCGAGGGCCTCTCGATCGACGAGGCATTCCTCGACGTCCAGGGCCTCGAGGGAATCTCGGGGGACCCGATCGAGACCGCCGAAGGCCTGAGGGCGGCCGTCCGGAAGGAGGTCGGATTGTCGATCTCGGCCGGACTCGCCAGCACCAAGTTCCTGGCCAAGATCGCCAGCGCCCAGGCAAAACCCGATGGCCTCCTGGCGATCGCCCCGGACCACGAGCGGGAATTCCTGGGGCCGCTGCCGATCGAGGCAGTCTGGGGCGTTGGCAGGGTCACCTCGGGAAAGCTCCGGAGCATCGGGATCACCATGGTCGGGGAGCTCGCCGACACCGACCCGACGGTGCTCGCGAGGGTGACCGGACGATCGGCGGCCGAACGGCTGGTGGCCCTGGCCAACAACCGCGACCCCCGGCCCGTCCGGCCGCGCGACCCGCGCAAGTCGTTCGGAGCCCAGAGCGCCTTCCCGGCCGGTTCCCTCGAACCGGACGAAATCCGGGCAACGCTCGCCTCGCTGGTCGATCGTGCAACCGGTCGCCTCCGCGGCGCACGGAAGCTGACCCGCACCGTGACCGTCGGGGTCAGGTTCGCCGACATGTCGAGAGCCACCAGATCGAGGAGCCTCGAAACCCCGACCGACCGGACCGACCTCGTGCTCGAGGCCGCCCGCGAGCTACTCGACTCTGCGGCCGGGTCTGAGATGGAAGACCTGACCTTGGTCGGAGTGGCGCTCGGGAACCTCGAGGCGGACCGAGCCGTCCAGATGGAGCTGCCCCTCGACCGTTCACTCGCGGAGCCCGATCCCGAAGCCCCCGGATCGCTCGATCGTGCCCTGGACGACCTGCGGGGTCGATACGGGACGGAAGCCGTTACCCGGGCCTCCCTGGTCGAGAAGAGGGGAACCGGGGCGACCCCGGTCCTGCCCGAGTAGCACCCGGTTCGATGGAGCAAGATCCGGGAGCACCTGGAAGTCAGGAACAGACAGCTCGAGGGTGGACGACCGGATTCGAACCGGCGACCGCCTGGACCACAACCAGGAGCTCTACCAGCTGAGCTACGTCCACCGCGGACGGACCAATCTACCGGGAGGGGGCCCGAGCTCAGTCCCGCACGGTCCGGCCGGCCGGGCTTTGGCCGAGCACACCCGCCGAGGCCGCAACGACGAGGAGGATGGCCAGAGCCTCCCTCAGCTCGATCGATTGCCCGAGGACGATCAGCCCCACGATGGCTGCGACGGCCGGCTCGAGGCTCATCATCACCCCGAAGGTGGCGGAGGGGATCCGCCTCATCGCCTCGATCTCGAGCGAGAAGGGAATCGCTGCCGAAAGCAGCGCGACCAGTCCCCCGAACAGCAGCACGGAGGGGACGAGGAGGCTCGAGCCGGCGGTCGCCACCCCCGGGATCGCGACCACCGCGGTCGCTACGACCATCGCCACCGCGAGCCCTGCGCCCCCTCCGTCGAGCTGCCCGAGGCGCCTGCCCAGCACTATGTAGGTACCCCAGAAGAAGCCGGCGCCCAGGGCGAACAGCACCCCGACCGGATCGAGGTTCCCTCCGGAGACGCCCCCGGTCAGCAGCCAGACACCGACCGCGGCGAGGGCGATCCAGAGCAGGTCAAGTCGGCGTCGCGAAGTGAGGACGGCGACCGTGAGCGGCCCGAGGAACTCGATCGTCACCGCAGCTCCGAGGGGGATCCGGTCGATGGCCAGGTAGAGGCAGGCGGTGACGGCCGAAAGGCAGAAACCGAAGGCGAGGATGAGCAGGGGGGCTCGCCGGAAGAGGTCGACGGTCGGCCGCCAGATCGCGACCAGGAGAACGGCCGCCAGCAGGGTCCTGAGGAAGACCGCCCCGAAGATGCCCACCCGATCGAACAGGTCGGTCGCGAGCGCGGTCCCGAACTGGATTGAGACGATCGATCCGACCACCAGGGTGGCGGCGAGCAGGCGGGATCCCTCGCTCGGCGGATTCGACACTCCGGGATCAAACCACCGCCAGGCTCTTCCCGACTCGATGAAGTACCCCCGGCAGGATTCGAACCTGCGACATCCGGCTTAGAAGGCCGGCGCTCTATCCAACTGAGCTACGGGGGCAGGACCCTTCCGAAGATACCCCCGGCGGCCAGCCAAGAGGCCCTCCGGGCAGTCCGGAACCGGGCCTACCGACAGAGTGCCGGATCGAGCTTGCCGTCGATCCGGTAGACGAAGGCCGGCTGGGGAGTGATTGCCGGCTCGGAGACGACCTCGGTCACGTTCGGGTCAGAGGCGATCCACTCCCTTACCGGGTAGCGGTAGGGCGAATCCGGTGAGTCCTGGGTGTACTCGCTGGTGAAGAGGAAGTCGTAGTTGCCCCGGTTTATCGCCTCGACGAAGTTCCGGCACTTGGTGATCAGGCGGAAGGTCCCGCGGTCGCCCTCCTGGCCCACGTACTGGACGTAGTTGTCCAGTCCGACCCCATAGAAGCCGTACTGGCCGAAGATCATCTGGCCGGAACCGGCGACCGCGATCCGCTTGCCCGTCAGGTCGCGGACGAAGTCGTAGGTCTCCTGGGGGCCGCCATCCTGGAGGAAGAGGGTCGACCGGGTGTAGTGCTTCTCGGCGTAGCCGACCTCCTCTCCCCGGCCCCAGATCCCGGCGACCAGCACCACCGCGAGGGCGGCGGCGACCAGACCCCCGAGCGAGATGCGCCCATGGTCCTTCAGCCAGGTGAGGCCGACCGGTGCCCAGACGATCGCCAGGACCAGGAAGATCGCCCCGGGAAGGAACATGGTCGACCAGCGCGGTGAGGTGAGTACGGTGATCGCGTAGACCACGGTGAGGAAGGCGAGCACGACCGAGGCCCTCGACGGGGGTGATCGGAGTGGCCTCGCAAGGGGGAGTATCGAGGCCGCGAGGAGCAGCCCCGGCAACAGGTACCGGGTGTTGGTGAAGAAACCACGTGGCGCGCCCTCCTGGCCGGCAGCGGTCAGCGGGGTGAACAGATAGACGATCGCGGTGAGGATCGCCGCCCCGGCGATCACCCTCAAGACCCGGTTGCGTGACCTGATCACCACGTAGACCGCCGCTGCCCCGAGGACCACGAAAATCAGCGGGAAGAGGACCCCGAAGGCCTGCTCGAGCTCGGGCAGGAACCAAAATCGGTAGATGTCGATGTCGGTGGCGTAATCGGCGACCGAGAACCGGGGACGGGGATCGAGGGGCATCTGGTCGGGCTGGGGCAGTCCGAGCGGGCCCCAGCCGATCGCCGGCACCGGGTTGCCCCCGGTATAGAACATCGCCCGCACGTACCAGAAGCCCCCGACCAGGAGCATCGGGATCCCCAGCCAGAGCGTCGTCGTAAGCCACCGGGCGCGACCGCTGGCGAGGATCATCCCGAGGAAGATCACCCCGACCGGGGCCAGCATCGAAACCTTGACCGAGATCGCAAGGCCCGCAGCCACTCCGGCCAGGAGCAGTGGGCCGCGGTCCAGCAGGGGGGCATCGGGATCAGGGCGGTCCTCCACCGCCTTCCCGGCCCCCGGGGCCCTTCGCTGGTGGCCGTTGACCAGGAAGGCAGCGAATGCGAGCAGGAAGGCGAAGGCAAGGATGTCGTTCCTCCCCTCCCCGGGCTGGGTCTCGATCATCACGCCGGAGCTGAGGAGAAGGGCGACGGCCACCAGGGTGGCGGGACCGACTCCGTAGGGGCGCCCGACCACCCAGCCGGCGAGCAGGGCCACCCCGAGCGCATACATGTTGAACAGGGGCGAGAGCCAGTCGGTCTTCATCAGGGCGATCAGGGCGCCATGCATCAGTTCCGAGGTCTGCGGGTAGAACCAGACCGCGAGCCGGAGCGGATCGGTGAAGTGGAGCGGGATGATCGAGTGGTCCTGGACGAACCTGGCGGAGGCCGGCATGTGGTACCAGGTCGTGTCGCCCCCGAACATCCCCTGGTCGAGACTGAGCTGGGTCGGGAAGCTCCACTCGGCCACGGTCCAGGACGCAACCCCGATCGCCACCAGGAATGCCCAGACGGGAACCGGGGGCGCCGCGACCTCGTTCTCGTGCCCGTCCGGGGCCATCCGCCAGGCAAGAGCCGCAACCAGCAGAGGCAGGACGATGCAGGAGCCGACGATCCAGCCGAGCTTCAGGAGGCCGAGCGACCCGACCAGCTGGAGGATCAAGACCAGCAGGGCACTGGCGAGGATCAGGTCGGCCAGGCGGGCCAGTGCACCCGAGAACTGGGGCACGATCCACCGCCCGAGCCAGTACCCGGCCAGCCAGAGCGAACCCAGGATCGCGAGGAGCGAGATGAAGCCAGTCAGGTATGTGCCTAGGTCGGGAATCGCCATTCAGGGGTCAGGGACTCGAGAGGAGGTGCGGGCGGGCGGTCATCGCGGATCTTGATCCTAGTTGGGCACGACAGGCCGGTCTCCTGCCCGGTCCGGCGCACGCAACGATGCTGGCGGGATGCCCTCTGGCGCTATTTCGGGGTCTGCTCGGCGCTGCAGGCCACACCGGTCCCGGCCAGGCCGCAGTAGCCGTTCGGTACCCGGTCGAGGTACTGCTGGTGATCGGGTTCGGCGTAGTAGAAGGTGCCGGCCGGTTCGATCGCCGTGGTGACCGGACCGAAGCCGGCCTCCCGGAGGTCCCCCTCATAGCCGGCCGCGATCGCCTGTGCAGCCTCGAGCTGGCGGTCGTCGGCAGCGAAGATCCCAGAGCGATACTGGGTCCCGACGTCGTTTCCCTGACGCATCCCCTGGGTCGGGTCGTGCTCGGCGAAGAACAGTTCGACCAGACGCTCGTAGGGGAGCTCTTCGGGGCGGAAGGCAACCAGGACGGACTCGGCATGCCCGGTCATCCCGGAGCAGACCTCCTCGTAGGTCGGGTTGGGGGTGACCCCGTTCTGGTAGCCGACCGCGGTCGTGTAGACACCGTCGAGCCCCCAGAACAGCCGCTCGGCGCCCCAGAAGCAGCCCATTGCGAAATAAGCGACCTCGACGCCATCGGGAAAGGGCGGCTCGAGCGGCGTGCCGAGCACCCGATGGGCGTCGGGGATGGGGAAGGGTCGCTCCCCACGGCCAGGCAACGCCTGCTCGGGAGAGGGAATCTCGGTTTTCGCCTTGCCGAAGAGCACTCCGGGATGAGTCTAACGCCGCTCGCTCTAGACTCGTACGAGTGGCTACCCGCCTAATCGACCGCTCCCCGATCGGCATCACCTGGGTCATCGACGAACCGATGGCACGGGCCTCGCACGCCCTGGTCTCCGACTCGAGGGTATGGATCATCGATCCGGTCGACGATGCCGGGGCGATGGAGGCGGTCGCCGAGCTCGGTGATCCGGTTGCAGTGGTCCAGCTGCTCGACCGCCACAACCGGGACTCGGCCGAGGTTGCCGATCGACTGGACGTCCCGCTGCTCCGGCTCCCGGACTCGCTGCCGGGTACCCCGTTCGAGGTGATCGACGTAGTCGAACGCGGCATCTGGAAGGAAAAAGCACTTTGGTGGCAGGACGAGCGCGCCCTCGTGGTGGCCGAGGCCGTCGGGACCAACCCCTTCTTCCGGCCCGGTCCGGCGGGCGCCGGCATCCACCTGGGCCTCCGACTGTTCCCGCCGAAGCAGGCGCTCGGCACATACCTTCCAAACCACCTGCTGGTCGGCCATGGACCGCCGATCCACGGCCCCCGCGCCACCGAGGCGCTCCAGCAGGCGATGGACCGCTCGCGCCGGGATCTTCCGGCGGCAGTGGTCGGCGCCCCGGGCGCCTTCCTCAAGGGCTGACAAGACCCAGCGATGCGGGCTGCGACGTTCCCCTCCGGCCGCCTCGCCGTCGGGCCCGGCTGGTAGGAGAGAGGTCAGATGCCCCGCCCGATAGCCGGGAAACAGCGCTACATGCCCGGACTCGATGGCCTCAGGGCCATCGCCGTCCTGGCCGTGATCGCCTACCACCTCGATGCCGACTGGGCCCAGGGCGGCCTGCTCGGAGTCGCCGTCTTCTTCACCCTGAGCGGGTACCTGATCACCGACCTGCTCCTCTCGCGCTGGGTCAGCCACAAGCTCAAGCTCGGCTACTTCTGGCTGGCCAGGGCAAGGCGGCTGCTGCCCGCCCTCTTCCTGATGCTCGTAGTCGTCCTAGCCTGGGTCTGGATAGCCGACCCCGAGCGACTGGACCAGCTGAGGGGCGAGGCGATCTCCTCCTCGCTGTTCGTCAGCAACTGGTGGATGATCTTCCAGGACGCTTCGTACTTCGAGCGATTCGGGCCGGTCTCGCCGCTCAGCCACCTCTGGTCGCTCGCGGTCGAGGAGCAGTTCTACATCTTCTGGCCATGGCTGCTCCTCGGAGGACTCTGGCTGTTCAAGGGAACCAGGAACGGAAAGCGGCAGGACACCCAGCCCGCCCTCGCCCTGGCAACGCTCGGCCTCGGACTCGTCTCGGTCGTCCTCATGCTGGCCCTCTACAAGCCAGGCTTCGACACGACCCGGGTCTACGAGGGAACCGACACCCGCGCCTTCGGACTCCTCTTCGGGGCAGCCCTGGCGATGGTCTGGCCCAGCCGCCTGCTGACCAGGACGATCTCCGAGAAGGCCCGAAACCTGCTCGACTTCGCCGGGATCGGCGGGCTCCTGGTGATCGCCCTGCTGATCTGGGCTACCGACGACTACTCGCCCTTCATCTATCGAGGGGGACTGGTCATGCTGACCATCGCAACAGTCGTCGTCGTCGCGGTCCTGGCCCACCCGGCATCCCGGCTCGGTGTCCTGATGGGGGTCCGGCCGCTCCGATGGATCGGGGTCCGCTCCTACGGGATCTACCTCTGGCAGCTCCCGATCATCGGCCTGACCACACCGGCCGACAGCCAGGGTCTCGACCCCATGAGGGCACTGGTCCAGGTGGCGGCCGTCTTCGTGATCGCGGCCCTCTCCTGGAAGTTCGTCGAGGACCCGATCCGGCACGGTGCGATGGGGCCCTGGCTGAGGAAGATCGCCAGGTCGATCCGGGACAAGCGATTGCCCGATTGGTCGGTGAAGGGACGGATCGTCGCCGGGGTCTCGCTCCTGGTCGGCCTGCTTGCCTTCCTGAGCCTTGCCGGGCTGAACCCGTCCGGACCGGTCGCCCCGCTCGCTGTGACCGCCTCCGCCGAGGCCGAGAAGGCAAAGGAACTCGAGCAGGCCGTCTCGACGACCCGCACCGGCTCCGGCGAGCCGGTCGCCGACGGGGACACGGCCTGTGCCGAGGTCGCCTACATCGGCGATTCGACCTCGGTCGGGCTGCTGTCCCCCGACTACCTACCCCGTCCCGAGCAGAGGATCGACGCCCTCCTGGCAGACAAGGGGATCGAGACCCAGCGAATCGACATCGACGGGGCACGGTCGATCGTCGAGAAGGTCGAGGGTCAGCTGAACGCCGAGGAGGCGGCCCAGCTGATCCGGGACGACGGCTTCGACGGCTGCTGGATCCTCGCCCTCGGGACCAACGAGTCGGCCAACGTAGCGGTCGGCTCGACCATCAGCGAGAAGACCAGGATCGACACGATGATGGACGTCGCCGCTGGTGACCCCGTTCTCTGGGTCAACGTCAAGTCGATCGTCTCCGGCACCCCGTACGACGCCGCGAACATGGAGGGCTGGAACAGGGCGCTGCTCGACGCCTGCCCCTCCTGGCCCAACATGAGGATCTACGACTGGTACGACCAGGTCAGGGAGGACTGGTTCGTGACCGACGGGATCCACTTCACCTCGGAGGGCTACGCCAACCGGGCGAGGATGATCGCCGACGCGCTTGCCGAGGCATTCCCACCCGACTGGGAACCCGACGGCCCGGTCAAGGGCCGCGCCTGTCTGGTCAAGGCCCCCAAAGCCGCGCCGATCGACGAGTCGGACGTGCTGGCGCCGCTGCCCGGTGAGCCACTGGAACCGACCCCCGAACAGATCTCGGATGCGGTCACCTGGCCTTGGCCGGCCGATGACCGGTAGGCCCTACCTCGAGCTGCCGAAGATCCTCAGCAGCAACAGGAACAGGTTGATGAAGTCGAGGTAGAGGGCGAGGGCGCCGACGATCGCGGCTCGATCGGAGGCCTCCTCATCCATCTCCCCCGCCCCGATCTCCTTCAGTTTCTGCATGTCGTAGGCAGTCAGCCCGCAGAAGATCAGGATTCCGATGCCGGTTAGGACCCAGTAGATCGTCTCGTTGAACCAGATCAGGTTGACGATCGAGCCGATGATGAATCCGATCAGTCCCATGAAGAGGATCGCACCGAGCGAGGAGAGGTCCCTCTTGGTGACGAAGCCGTAGATCGCCATCGCGCCGAACATCCCGGCGGTGATCGCGAAGGTCGATGCGATCGACCCGGGGGTGTAGGCCGAGACGATCATCGAGAAGAGGAATCCGGTCAGGCCCGAGTAGAGGAGGAACATCGCCATGGCAAGCGCGGGCGAGATCCGGTTGACCATCGCCACCAGGGCGATGACAAGGACGAGCTGGGCGATCACCGTGCCGATCAGGACGAACGGGTTGTCGGCGACGAAGGTCGCCATATCGACCGTCTGGCTGAACCAGGCTGCGATCCCGGCCGTCACCAGGAGGCCGAGGAACATCCAGCCGAAGACCTTGGCGAGGAAGGCTCGCTGGGCGTCCTCCCTGACCCCGGGTACGACCAGCCCCTTGTCCTCGACTCCTTCCTCCATCAGCCGGCGATCCTACGGGTCCGGCTGGCGGATCGGCGGGTCAGCGAGCCGTGTAGCCGCCGTCCACGTATAGCTCGGTACCGGTGACGAAGGAGGCATCGTCCCCGGCCAGGTAGGCGATCGCGGCGGCGACCTCCTCCGGGCGACCGAGCCGTCCCATCGGGGTGGTCGAGACCATCAGCTCCTCGAAGGGCGTTCCCTTGGCCTGGTCGAGGAGGGGGGTGTCGATGAATCCGGGATGGATCGAGTTGACCCGGACGCCCTCGGCAGCCCAGTGGAGGGCGGCGTTCTTGCTCAGGGTGGTGATCGCACCCTTTGCTGCGTGGTAAGCGGGTGAGGCTCCGAATCCGCCGGTCGTACCGAAAATCGAACTGATGTTGATGACCGAGCCGTGACCCGAATCGATGAGCATCGGGGCGGCCAGCTTCATCCCCAGGAAGACCCCGGTCTGGTCGACCGCGATCGTCTTCTCGTAATCCTCGAGCTCCGTCTCCTCGATCGGCGCCGTGTCACCGATCCCGGCGTTGTTGACCAGGATGTCGAGTCGTTCGAACTCCTCTCGGGTGGCCTGGAGGGCCGCTTCCCAGTCTGCCTGGCTTGAGACGTCGTGGTGGACGAAGATCGCCCGGCCGCCGTCCTCCCTTATCCCCGCTGCTACGGCCTCACCGGCCTCGTCCTGGAGATCGGTCACAACTACTGCGGCACCCTCGGAGGCGAGCCTCCGGGAGGTTGCCTTGCCTATCCCGCTGGCCGCACCGGTCACCAGCGCGACCCTTCCATCGAGCCGTCCGGAATCCATTCCCATCTCCTTTCCCCGCGGACCCACCGCCGCGGATTTACCGGTAACCGCATTCGACCGTAGCACCGGGGCGATCCGGGCCGGACTATCCGCCCCCGGGTCGGAGTAATCTGCTCCGTAAGTGGTGGGAACGAGGGGAAGAGGGGGCGCCTGGGTCCTGGCCGCAATGGTCTTCGCGGTCGGGATGACCTTTATCGACCAGACGATCGTTTCGATCGCGATCCCCGACCTCGAGCAGGACCTGGACTTGAGCGAGACGGGCGTCCAGTGGGTAGTCAACGCCTACCTGCTGGCCCTCTCGGCCACCTTCGCGCTCGGCGGGAGGCTGGCCGACACGATGGGCAGCCGGAAGATGGTGACGATCGGGGTTGCCACCTTCGCCACCGCCTCTGCCCTCTGCGGGCTGACCCCGGCCGCGTCCTACGCGGAGGCCTGGATCGTCGTCTTCCGGGCGATCCAGGGGGTCGGCGCGGCGATGATGATCCCGGCCGCCCTGGCATTGGTGATCGGCTCGTTCGAGGTCCACAAGCGCGGCCAGGCCCTGGCGATCTTCTTCGGGATCACCGGGGCGCTCACCTCGATCGGGCCCCTCGCCGGTGGCTACCTGACCGCGATCGACTGGCGGGCGATCTTCTGGGTGAACATCCCCATCGCGATCATCGCCCTGGTCCTGATCGCCTACTCGAAGCCCTCCGATACCCGTCGGCCGGCCCCGATCGACGTCCCGGGCGCCCTGCTGGTCACCGGCGGGATGGCGCTTTCAGTGCTGGGCCTCCAGCAGTCGAGCGTCTGGGGCTGGGGCTCCTGGCTGACCATCGGCTCGATCGTCATCGGAAGCCTGCTCCTCGTCCTCTTCGTGCTTCGGGAGCTCAAGGTCGAGGATCCACTCCTTCGGCTCAGGATCTTCACCGACCGGGCCTTCTCCTCCCAGAACGTCGTCCTGTTCATCCTCTCGTTCGGCTTCATCCCCCTGTTCTTCTTCACCTCGACCTACGCCCAGCTCTCGCTCGGCGAGAGTCCCGCGAATGCCGGCCTCTACATCCTCACCTTCTTCATCGGGTTCGCAATTGCGGCCCAGGTCGGTGGGCGGGTACTCGACAAGGTCGGGGCCAGGCCTGCGGTCGTAGCCGGGGGTGCGATCGCTGCGGCCGGCTTCTACCTCTGGGGAAACAGCCTGACCGACCTCTCCTGGTCGGCCCAGACCCCCTGGATCATCATGTCCGGCTTCGGGATGGGGATGGTGCTGGCGCCCTCGAACACCGACGCGATCAACCGGGCGCCTGCCACCAGCTACGGGGAGGCGACCGGGATCACCCAGACGGTGAGGAACTACGGGGCGAGCCTCGGGATGGCCGTGCTCGGCACGATCCTGATCACCCAGAACAGGCTCAACCTGGAGGACAAGCTAGGTGGAATCGGGATCCCAAAGGGAGTGGCCGACAGGATCGCCTCCCAGGTCGTGGGCGGCGGAGGCCCGAGGGGCGGTCCATCCGGAGCAAACCAGGAGAAGGTCTTCGAGGTGATCCAGAACGCCTACGCCGCCTCGACCTCGACCGTCTTCTACGTGATCGCCGGGGCAATGGCGGTGATGTTCCTCTTCTCCCTCGTCTTCGTCCCCAGGGGACGGGCGCCCGAGAAGGTCGCCGACGATGCCTTCGAGTCCCCAGCCGAAGCCGAGTCGGAAACGGCCTGACGCCAAGCTACGAATCGGGGCGACTGGATTTGAACCAGCGACCCCCTGCTCCCAAAGCAGGTGCGCTACCAGGCTGCGCCACGCCCCGTCCGATGGCTGAGTCTAGGGGCCGGGACGGGGCTCAGAGGCCCTGGGCCTCGCGCCAGGCCCTGAACGCCCCGAGGCTGGTCAGCTTCGGGGTGTAGCCGAAGACTTCCTTGAGCCGGGCGTTGTCGAGCACCGGCCGGTAGCGGAGGAAGTCGACCTGGGCCGGGCCGTGTGGAGTCCGGCCGAGCCGGTTGCCGGCGTACAGCGCGGCTTTGATCGACCAGGCCGGAACCGTGATCGTCGGCTTCCCGAGCTCCCCAGCGATCAGGTCGAGGGTCACCGTGCCGTCGCCCGCGACGTTGAAGATCCCGGGTGGCCCGGGGCCGGCGGCCCTGGCGATGATCGCGGCGACGTCCTCGTCCCAGATGAAGACGAACGGGGTCTCCGAGCCACGAACCTTGAGCAGCCGGTCCCGCCTGAACAGGGCTGTGATCTGGTTGTCGACCGTCTCGCCCAGGATCGTCCCGATCCGGAGGACGACCTGCTCGAGCTCGGGGTTGGTCTCGCGATAATCGGCCAGCATCTGCTCGACCAGGCGCTTGTGGAAGGAGTAGGGGAAGGCTCGGTTGCCCCTGATCTGGTCGGTCTCGGTGAGGGGCACAGGGTTGTCGGCGTGGTAGCCGTAGGCGGCTCCGCTCGAGGAGACGACGACCCTGGCTACTCCATGTTCCACGCAGGCCTCGAAGACGTTCCGGGATCCGACGACGTCGACCTCGTATTCCTCCTCGGCGGTCGTGTCGCGGCCGGGATTGACGATCGAGGCGAGGTGGACGACCGTCCCGATCCCATGCCTCCCGATCAGGTCTCCGATCGCTACCCGATCGGTGACGTCTGCCGTCTCGTAGACCACACCCGGGATCCGCTCGTCCGGATCCGGGGTCCGGAGGTCGGCACTCACAACCAGCCCGTCGGATCCGTCGCCCTCGGTTAGTGCGGCAACCACCGACCTGCCGAGGAAGCCGCTCCCCCCGGTAACCAGGACGCTCCCCCTGCCGGCCACGGCTCAGGCCTCCCCGGGCTCCGGTGCCCGAGTCGAATCGGGCCTCCCCCCGCCTCTCCTGGCCCACCAGGAGGAGAGGCCGAGCCCGGCGATGATGTCCCAGATACCCCAGACTCCGGCGACCATCGCCATGCCGCCGAGGCCGTCGAAGAAGGAGAAGATGATCCCCAGGCCGAGGCCGGCATTCCGGACTCCGACCTCGAAGGTGATCGGCCGTCGGTTGTACTCGCTCACCTTGAAGCCGGCCGCGATCCCGTAGCCGAGGCCGAGGGCGAGGGTGTCGTGGATCACGACTGCGACCAGGACGACCAGGAAGTAGTCCTTGAAGTTCTCGAAGTTCCCGAACAGTGCGATGACGATGAAGGCGACCAGCGCCAGCAGACTGATCCGCTTGACCGTCGGCTGGACCTTCGCGGCGAAGGCCGGAAAGCGGTGCGCTATGGAGATGCCGAGCGCAAAGGGAATCGCGATGACGATCGCGATGTCGAGCAGCATTTCGACCGCGTCGAGCTCGATCGCGGTGAGGATCTGGGAGGCCTCGGGGTGGATGCCACCCCAGAAGGCGATGTTCAGCGGCATCAGGAAGATCGCGAGCAGGTTCGAGATCACGGTCATCGAGACCGAGAGGGCGACGTTGCCCCCGGACCGGTAGGTGAGGATGTTCGAGACGTTCCCGGGCGGACAGCAGGCGATCAGGATCATCCCGAGGGCGATCGAAGGGCCGACCCCCAGGATCAGGGTCAGGGTGAAGGTGATCGCCGGCAGTGCGATGAACTGGGCGAGGATGCCGACCGTCATCGCCTTTGGCTCCCTGGCGACGGCCCTGAAGTCGGCGGGTCGGGTGTCGAGCGCTATCCCGAACATGATGAAGGCGAGGACGAATCCGAGGACGAGCAGCGAGGACTCGTCGAAGTTCAGTCGGACGTCGTCTATCGCGGCGAGCGTCGGGGTCAAGCGGGCGCCAGTGGGTCAGCCATCCAGCGCCGCGAGGTGCCGGCGGATCTCCCGCCGGTAGGCATCCTTGTTGACGTAGAAGGGGATCCGGTCGAGCTGGAGGTAGTTGTAGCCCCCGAACAGGTCGGGGGAAGGCCCGTTGATCCGATCCCACATCTGATCCGCCAGCCGCGGCGCCTCACGCCCGGCCCGGATGAACTCGGCGACCAGCTCGGACTGGTCGTATCGTCCCTGCCAGCCGAGGCCGGTCGCCTCGATCATCCCGAGCACGAACAGGTTCCGGTGTCGAGGGGTGAAGATGTTCAGGTAGAGGTCGGGGCCGGGGGTCCCGTTCCAGCTCAGGTGTTCGCGGTCGATGAACGGGTAGTCGAGCCGGTAGCCGGTGGCAAGCATCACCATGTCGTATTCCGCACGGGACCCGTCGGCGAAAGCGACCTCGCTGCCCTCGAATCGTTCGACGTCGGGCCGGACCCGGATGTCCCCATGTCCTGCGTGGTAGAGGACGAGGGTGTTCATCACCGGATGGGTCTCGTAGATCTTTCCCTCCGGGACCGGGAAGCCGAGGCGGGCCGGATCTCCGGTGATCAGGCGGATCACCCGCGAGTCGATCCGCTGCTTGACGGGCGGTGGCAGGGCCGGACCCTCGTTCAGGGTGTCGGAAGGGCGGCCGAGGATGTACTTCGGGAAGAACCAGTACCCACTCCTCAGGCTCATGTCGACCGAGCGGGCCTGTCCAACCGCATCCACCGCGATGTCGCAGCCCGAGTTGCCGGCCCCGATCACCAGGACCCTCTTGTCCCGGAAGGCCTCCGGCCTGCGGTACTCGCTGGTGTGCAGGATCTCGCCGGTGAACTCGCCCTCGAACTCCGGAATGCTCGGGGTCGAGAACAGCCCGTTGGCGATGATCACCCCGGCGTGGCGAGTGGTCTCGGCCTTGCCTCCAGGGCCTTCGGCCGTAACCAGCCATTCGTCGCCGTCGGGCTCCACCCGGGCGACCGGGTTCCGGAAGCGGAAGTGACGCCTGAGATCGAAGGTGTCGGCGTAGTCGCGGAAGTACTCCCGCATCTGCCAGTGGCTCGGGTAGTCGGGCGTTCCCTCCCGCATCGGGAACTCGTCGTAGGCGGTCGTCGTTCGGGAGGAGATCAGGTGGGCCGTCTCGTACATCGTGCTCCGGGACCCGTCGATGTCCCAGAGGCCACCGACGTCGGAGTGGGCCTCGAATCCGATGAACGGGATTCCGCGTCGGGCGAGGTTCCTCGCTGCACCGAGTCCACTCGGCCCGGCGCCGATCAGCGCCCAGGGAAGCTCCCCGCTCGTCTCCTCCACACCGTTTTCGGAACTCCCGGCCATCGGGCCGGATCCTACCCCGGTGGTGGCCTTTCCCCAATGGCACCGCCGGTCCGGGTCAACCGTTACCGTTGCCTGGTGGCCGAGGTCCTCCCCTTCAGAGCCCTCCATTACGAACTCGCCTCGGTCGGGTCGCTGGCCGACGTCACGGCACCCCCTTACGACGTGATCGATGAGGCCGAGCGCGCCGGATTGATGGCTCGCTCTCCCTTCAACGTGGTCGAACTCGACCTCCCCGTCTCTCCGGAACAGGATGGCGATCCTTACGCCCGAGCGGCCGAACTCCTCGAAGGGTGGCTCCTGTCCGGGGTGCTGACCCAGGACCGGGAGCCGACCATCTGGGCCCTGACCCAGGACTACACGGGGCCGGAGGGTGGGAGCAAGCGACGAAACGCGATCCTCGCCCGGGTCCGGGTCACCGACTACGGGCCCGGCCAGGTCAGGCCCCACGAGCGGACCCAACCCGGGCCCAAGCAGGACCGGCTCGACCTGACCCGGGCGACCAGGTACAACCTCTCGCCGATTTTCTCGCTGACCACCCGAGATGCCTGGAGGCACGTGGAACCGGTCACCGCCGGGGTCCCCTGGGCCGAGGTGACCGACCCGGACGGAACCGTCCACACGCTCTGGCCGGTCACGGACCCGGAGGTCCACGATGCGGTGACCGGGGAGCTGGCCGGCTCCGAGTTGCTGATCGCCGACGGACACCACCGCTACGAGACGGCCCGCACCTACCGGGACGAGATCGGCGGCGAGGGCGATCACGAGTTCACCCTGATGGCCCTGACCGGCCTCGACGATCCGGGGCTGACCGTCTTCCCCACCCATCGCCTGCTGACCGACCTCGATGCGGACGGACTGGCCCGGCTCAGGGACGACCTCGCCGGACCCTTCGAACTGACCGAGGTGCCGACCGGGGCCGACCTCGACCCAGGCGGCCTCGAGGCGACCGGCTGCTTCGGCTACGTCGACCGGACCGGGGTCCGATACCTGCTCGAGCTCAGGGACCCCGGAACCCTGATCGACCTGATGCCCGAGCGGAGCGACGCCTATCGGACCCTCGACGCAGCGATCCTCGAGAAGGTCGTACTCGAGGGGATGCTCGAAATGACCGAAGCCGACGTCGAAGCAAAGAAGGGGATCGCATATTCGAAATCGGTCGAGGACGCGGTTACCCGAGTCGAGACCGACGAGGCCGATGCGGCCTTCATCCTCCGGGCAACCCCGGTCGAACAGGTGAGGGCGGTTGCCGACGCGGGCGAGACGATGCCCCCGAAATCGACCTACTTCTTCCCCAAACTTCTCTCGGGTATGGCCTTCAACCCGCTGAGCTGATCAGTCAGGAGCTAACCGATGAAGATCTACACGCGAAAGGGAGACGACGGAAGCACATCGCTCTGGTACGGGGGGCGGGTACCGAAGCCAGACCTCAGGACGGAGGCCTACGGGACGCTCGACGAGGCCTGCTCGGACCTCGGCTGTGCCCGAGCACTCTGCGGTGCGGACGAGGCCGAGCTGGCCAACGACATCCTCGGCCTCCAAAACGCCCTGTTCGTAGCTGGAGCGGAGCTGGCAACGGCTCCGGAGGCTGCCGACCGGCTCGAGGACGGGGTCAGTCGGGTCACCGAGGCGATG
>CAITDZ010000110.1 GCA_903891285.1 uncultured Solirubrobacterales bacterium | reverse complement strand
TAACGAGTCGGCGTTGCCGACCGACCTGACCGAGGAGTGCCAGGGTGGCGAGTGCACGACGACGCCGGCGCTGCCTGCCTCGACCACGAATCCCCAGAGGGCCGATCGGGCAGCCACGGGCTCGACCGGCGGGGTTGCCCCAGGCGGAGGGGGCGGAGCGATCGTTCCGGCCGACGATGGCCCGGCTTCTGCCGATGGAGCGGCAGGCTCGGGAGGGGCCGCGCCCGACGGAGGGGACGGCGGAGATCCCAACTTCCTGATCGAGCCGACCACCGTCCCAAACTTCATGATCGAGAAGTTCGAGATCCCCCCCTTCCTGCTGCCGATCTACCAGGCCTGCGGAAGCCAGTACGGGATTCCCTGGGAGATCCTCGCCTCGATCAACCGGATCGAGACCGGATTCGGGACCTTCCTCACTACGTCCTCGGCAGGTGCACAGGGGTGGATGATGTTCATGCCGGCCACCTGGGAGATGTACGGCCTCGACGCCAACGGTGACGGAAAGAAGGATCCCTACAACCCGGTGGATGCGATCTGTGCAGCGGCGGGCTACCTCGAGGCAAGCGGCTACGCGGAGGATGAGTACGGGGCCGTGTTCGCCTACAACCACGCCGACTGGTACGTCCAGGACGTGCTCGAGTACGCGCGCCGGTACGCATCGATTCCCGACGAGCTGATCACCGCCCTCACCGGCCTGACCGAGGGGGCGCGGTTCCCGGTCGCCGGTGAGACGACTTACGAGGGCCAGATATCGACTCAGGGTGCGGGCCCCACCAACACCCGGACCGGTGCCCCGGTCGAGGCCGATTCCGGTCGGACTTCGATCGAGGTCGAGGGCGAGGGCGGTGCCCCGGCGATCGCCGTCAACGACGGGGTCGTGACCGAGATCGATACGACCCGGGGGGTCGTCGAGTTGAGGGACGTCTATGGCAATGCCTACCGCTACTCGGGCCTCGGCTCGATCTCGCAGGTCCATCCGGTGCCCCGGGCCGGGTCCGGTGCTTCGGCCGGGTCGACCTTCGTCGCGAACCAGGCGCCCGCTCCGACGGGAGCTACCGAGATGGGTGGGGCGAAGTCCTCGGCGCCTACTGCCGCGGCCGCCGCAAAGGGAATCACCGAGATCAAGGTCGACCCCCAGCAGGCAGCGGTGGCATCCCGCCCCGAGATCGAGGCGGCCGACAGCAGGCGCTCGGAGCAGGCAGACCTGGTCCAGTTGCGTGAAGGAGCTGACCAGGCATCGGGGCCGATGAACACCGAGAACATGAGGGGAAGGGTCTACGCCAACCCGCTCCGTCCCCAGAACCAGACGAGGGCCGCAGTGGACGGGAGCTCGATCAAGACCCCCGGTCCGGCCGGAGCCGAGGGAATACCGGGCGACTACCTCGTCTATGGAGGCCCGAACGTGGGGGTCTTGAGGCTCGATCCCTCCGATACCGAACTGCTTCCACTCAAGGAGGGCTCACGGGTTCTCGCCGGAACCGTGCTCGGCCGCCTGGCCGAAACCCCGACCGCCTCGATCGAGTTCTCGATCAGGCCAGCCGGCAAGGATGCGCCGGCGATCGACCCGAAACCCTTCCTCGACGGCTGGCGCCTGCTCGCCGAGACCGACATCTACAACGCCCGCGGGAAGAACCGCTTCTCGGCCCGCCTGGGGGCTGGCGGCGTCCTGCTCCTCTCGAAGACCTCCCTACAGAAGAGGGTGCTGCTCGACCCCAAGCTCGACATCCCGGACTGCGATCGCGGCTACATCGCCGCCGGGGTGATCGACCGGCGCGTCCTTGCCGTCCTCGCCTACCTGAGCGCGCAGGGTTACGAGCTCCTGATCAGCTCCATGCATTGCGGGAGGGAGAGTTCGATCACCACCTCCGGCTACGTTTCGAACCACTCGCGGGGCTCGGCCATCGACATAGCTGCGATCAACGGCGAAGTGGTCACCGCCTCGACCCAGGGGCCGGGATCGCTCACCGACCTGGTCGCGCGCGAGGTCCTCGCCCTCCAGGGGACGATGGCTCCGGACGAAGTGATCTCCCTGCTCGATTACCCGCAGCCGGCCGGGTTCGCGATGGGCGACCATGACGACCACCTCCATGTCGGCTACAGCAGCTACGGGGACCCCGGCTCTGGACCGGTCTACGTATCGACCGGACTGGGGGCGGAACAGTGGGACCGTCTGATCCAGCGACTGGAAGACATCGACAACCCTGAGGTTCCGGACCAGGTCTCCGGGAGTGCCCTGCCGACCGAGTCCCCCGAGGCCCGGCCCGAGCGCGACCGATAAGCGCCCTGTTCGCAATCGCCCAGGTGGAGCTTCCCGGCCGACTGGGACCGGAGGATGGCCGCTACC
>CAITDZ010000109.1 GCA_903891285.1 uncultured Solirubrobacterales bacterium | reverse complement strand
TTCGGCCCCGACCCCGACCCACTCAAGGTCGGGCAGGCGGTTCACGAGGTACTCCAGAGACTGTTCGAGGAACGGGCGGGCGAACGTCCCGAGCCAAAGGCGATCGAGGCCTGGCTGGAGGAGGCCCGACGGATCGTGGACGAGGTGTTCGCCGACCCCAGGTTCGTCCTCGACGGCACGGACATCTCCTCCCGAGTCCGAAAACTGAGAGTCCTACGCATGGTTGGGGAATTCCTCGAGTCGAGCGCCGAAACGCCCCTCGGACCGTTCCTCCCGGACCCCGCCCTGCTCGAAATCGAATTCGGACCGATCGAGCTTGGGACCCCGGATGGAAGGACCTGGAACCTAGCGGGCCGCATCGACCGGGTCGACCTCGACCGCGAAGGACTGACTGATCTCGGCGATGGGACGGCAGTGCCGGCGATCGTGATCGACTACAAGTCCGGCAGTGTCAAACACCTGACCAGAGCCAGGCTCGAAGAGGACGGCCGGGTCCAGATGCCGCTCTACCTGCACGCGATCCCATTGACCGAAGCGGGCGCAGGGATCGAGCCTGTGGCTGGGCTCTACATATCCCTCAAAGACGGGGAGCGAAGGGGTGCGTTCGCTCCCGGACTTGTCGCCGCCCCGAAGGAGTGGGGCCTGGTCCGTACCGACGGCGAAAAGGGAACCCTCGAGGATTGGGTAGAGACGGGACTCGAAATCGCTGGCTCCGCGATGGACGCGCTATTGGCCGGAGATATCGACCACGAGTCGACCGAGTGCAGACGGCATTTCGATCACCCGGTCGTCCCGGACACTTCGAGTGGAGAGGAATCGTGAGTGGGGAGCCCGGCATGAGTTCGAAGAGCCTCGAGCTGGTGCCGACCCCCGAGCAGGTCGCGATACGAGACTGCAGGGCGAGCGACATCCTGGTCGCGGCGGGAGCCGGCACCGGAAAGACGACGACCACCCGCCTCAGATTCGCCCGCCTGCTCGAAGAAGAGATCGACGGAGGCGCCGCCCCCGAGGAAGCATTGGGCCGAATCCTGGTCTTCACCTTCACCGACAAGGCGGCCGGGGAGCTGGAAGAGGGCGTGAGGAAGGACACGGCTCCCCTGCTGAGTCCAGAGAGTCCCGAGGCAGCGACGATGAGCAGCGCCTGGGTCGGGACCTTCCATTCGATCTGCGCCCGCATTCTTCGTTCCTTTCCCCTCGAAGCCGGTATCGACCCGGGCTTCGAGGTGGTGGACCAAGTCGATGCGATCGCCTTGAAGTCGCGTGCCTTCTCCCAGGCGCTGTCGACCCTCCTCGACTCCCCGGAGGAGGAAGCCGAGCGGACTCGGGCGGCAGAACTGGTCTCGACCTTCGGACTGGAGCGACTCGGGGAGGAGATTCGCGACGCCTATGACGAACTCCGGGCGAGGGGAATCGCCGAGCCGAGCCTCCCCGTGGAGGACCTGCCGACCCTCTACCCGACAGCGCTCGTGGAGGAGATCCTCTCGAGGGCCACGGAGATCGCCGAGTCGGATCGCAAGAACCTCAGTCCGAAGAAGAATGCAAAACGACTGGCCGAATCCCTGGGGCGGGGGGACCGATTGACCATCGAGCTGGCCGAGGAGTGCCAGAGCAGGAGCAAGGAAGACAGGGCCATCAACCGCCTCTCGGATCTGTTGGCGGAGGCGGTGGGGAAGCTCGCCGCGATCGAAGACGAGGATCTGACCTATCGAACGGTCTCGCAGCTTCTGGAGCTGTACGGCACGGCCTATACAAGGCTCAAGGAGCGGGACTCCCTGCTCGACTTCGAGGATCTACAGCTGAGGACCCGCGACCTGTTGAGGGACGACGGCAAGCAGGTCGGTGCCTATTACCGCGAGCGCTTCCGGGAGATCATGGTCGACGAGTTCCAGGATACGAACGGCCTCCAGCTGGATCTGATCGATTCACTGCGGGGGCCCGGGACGACCCTGATGACCGTCGGAGATGAGCTGCAGTCGATCTACCGATTCCGGCACGCAAACGTCCAGATCTTCAGGGATAGGGGGCGGAACATCCCAACGGATGGGCAGCTCGAGATGAAGGGCAACAACCGCTCCGACCGGACGGTACTGGCAGCCGTCAACGGACTCGGGCGTGCCTTGGACGAGCGGACGCGGAAACGGAGGTCGGAGAACGACACCGGCCGTCATCGATTCACCGAACTCGAACAGGGGGAGGGATCGAATCGAGGAGGGGGGGCCGCTGGGTCGGTTCGGCTGCTCCTGGTCGAGAGAGGGGACTGGGGCCATTTCGACCTGGGCGAGATCGCTCCCGCGAGGAGCGCTGATCCGCCGGCCGGGGCCGGGCCGGATCCGGACCCCGAGGCCCAGGTGGATGGGAAGGCAGTCGACTTCGTATCAGCTGAGGCAATGGCCGTTGCCCAGGGCGTCAGGGATCTGGTCGAAGGGGGCATGCCCCAGAAAGAGATCGTGATCCTCCTTCGCTCGATGACCCGCTCTCGGTGGTACGAGGAGGCCCTGCGGCAGGTCGGACTGACGCCGTACACGATCAGTGGGCGAGGCTTCTGGGGGTCCGACGCAGTTCAGACCCTCGTAGCCCTGCTTCGCATCGTCGCCAACCCCCTCGATGAGGATTCGGTCTTGACCGGGATGCTTTCCCCGGCCTGCGGCGCCTCGGCCGACCTCCCCCCGATCCTGCGCCGGGGCGCTGAGCCCGGGAAAGGACTCTGGGCGACTGCCCGGGCAGCGACTTCCGGGGACAAGGGCACCGAGGGCTGGCTTGGGAAGATAGACCCGGGAGATCTCGGTTACCTGTCCGATTTCTTCGAGGCGATCGAAGGCGTAAGGCAACGGGCCCTGAGTATCCCGCTCGACCAGCTCGTCGAGGAAACGGCCGTGGCCACCGGCTACGACCTCGCTGCCCTCGAGCGCGAACCCGGCGCGATCCAGGAGATGAAACGACTCGCTTCAATCGCAAACGAGTACGAGGGAAACCACTCGCGGAACCTGCGGGGATTCCTCGACTGGATCGACGCCAGTGAGGCCGAAGACGACGAAGCCCAGGTCGCAACCGAAGACGAGCGCAGTGAAGTGGTGCGGATCATGACCGTCCACGCGGCCAAGGGGGCGCAGTTCGAGGCCGTCTTCATCCCAGACCTGGGCCGGAGGTTTCGTGCCGACAACCACTCGCTCTTGATCCTCGGGCCTTCGGAGGATCCCGCCGAGCCCGATCGCTTCGACGTCGGGGTCAAGGTTGGCGATCACAAGGCTTACGACTGGAAACTGATCGAGGACAAGGCGAAGGCAGCGAACGAAGACGAGGAACTCCGGCTACTCCATGTGGCGATGACCCGAGCTTGTGGACTCCTCGTGCTGAGCGGCTGCCCCCACCAGAGCGAATCGACCAGCGAGTTCACTTCGATCGCCGATCGTCTCTGCGAGGAGCTGGGTGTGTCAGGAGGCCCGGCAGACGGATCCTGGAGCGCGACGATCATGCCGGAGGGGATGGATGGCCTGATCGAAGTCGAAACCATCCCGGCGACGTCGGACTCGGCGGAGACCCTCGCCCGCGAGCGAGACCCAGTGGCGGGCGAGGGAGAGCAGGGGTTCGATGAGTTCCCACCCCTCTCGCGTCCCCGGGTCCGGACCTACCCCGACATACCACTCTCCTTCACGGCGCTCGCCGAGTTCGGAACCTGCCCCCTTCGCTTCTACGCCAAGCGAGTGCTCCGGCTGGACGAGTCAGGGCACTGGCCATTCCAGGGACCGGAGGCCGAGCCGACCGGCCGAAGGGCAGACGGTGCAGCGTTCGGGACCGCGATCCACGCCCTGCTCGAGACCGCGGCCGGGAGGAGCTGGGCTCCGCCGACCCAAGAGGACGTAGCCGCCTCCCTCCGGGCGGAGGGGATCTCGGGAGAGGAATCGATCGTATTGGCCGAGAGGATGATTGCCGGACTGCTCGATTCGGATTTCATGACCTCGGTTCGGGTGAAGGGGGTACGGGCCGAGGTCCCGATCATCCTCGGGGTCGAGGATGTCGTTATCCGTGGTTTCATCGATCTGCTGGTTCCCGGTGATGAGCCCCTGATCGTCGACTTCAAGACGAACCGGCTGGACGGCGAGTCACCCGAGGAGCTGATGGAAGGCGAGTACGGGCTTCAGCGGGACCTCTATGCACTTGCCGTCTCGAAGTCGGGAAACGACCGAGATCCGATCGGAGCCGTGCGAACTGCCTTCGTCTTTCTCGACGCCGCCAGCGGCCCGGTGCCGGTCTTCCGCGACTACGGGAAAGCCGAGCTGGATAGAGCCGAGACCGAGGTTCGGGGACTGGTCGACCGAATCCTTTCCCCAACAGACTCCGGGGCCGATGGACGCCTGGGGGGTTGTGGCGAATGCTGGGCCTGCGAGCGGCTCGCGGCCGATCGACTTCCCTAGTCGCCCCAGCGCTCGGCCCACTGGCCGAGTGAGGTGATCGCGGGACGGAGGCCATCCCCCTTGTCGGTCAGGCGGTAGATCACCCGGACCGGCAAGTCATCCTGGACCTCACGGTCGACCAACCCGGCCGACTCGAGCTCCCTCAGCCTCTGGGAGAGGAGCCTGTCGGAGAGTCCCGGGACCGCCCGCTTCAGCTCGCCGTAACGGAGGGGACCCTCGGAGAGGGACCAGACGATCGCGCCCGACCACCGCTTGCCGATCAGTTCGATCGCCGCGTGGAATCGGGGGCAGACGCACCGGGCTTCGGACCCCGAAGTCGCCTCCCCGGCGGCCGCTGCTGTTGCGGAGCTGGGAGTCATTCGACCTTCTCGAAACCTTACAGAACGCCGGGGCGCGCCTCGAAAGGGCCGGGGTCCGGGGCGATCGGGCCCCGGGTCGGGCCAGACTGCCGGATCACCTGACGCAAGGCCCGGTCCCCACCCGACCGGTCGCCCGGTTGACGATCGAGGCGACGACCCGGTTCGGTACGGCGAGGCCCCCCGGGGGACCTTCAGTGGTCGCAGCGAAGACGGTGCCGAGGACCCGGCCATCCGATCCGACCAACGGTCCGCCCGAGTTCCCCTTGACCACACTGGCACGGAGGGTCAGGATCTGGCGTTCGATCGGCCCCCGCCCGTATGAGTCGTCGGCAAGGAGCGTCCTCCTGATCCCGGCCCGGGCCGGGGTTACGGTCAGGGGGCCATCCTGGGGGTATCCGATCACTGCTGCCGGCAGATCCACCGAACTCCCGGCCTCGAGCCCGAGTGCCGGAAGGGCAACGTCGGCGGCCAGGACGGCGATGTCGTTTCGCGGCTCGTAGGCGACCGGCACGGCCCTGGTAACCCGACCGTCGAACGTCTGGACTTCGGTGTCCCGCTGGCCGGCCACCACGTGGGCGTTGGTAACTATGAGCCCCGGGGCTACCACCCATCCGGAACCCATCACGCCCAGCCCGCAGGAGGTGCCCGAGACACGGACGACCGAGCGGGCGGAAGAACGAACCTCGGGATCGGCCCCGATGCCGGCGTCGGGTGCCTGAACCGGGCCGGGCGAGGCCGCCACCCGGGGGAACGGGTCGATCTTGTAGAGCGCTTCGATCAACGGACCGGAGGGCGGCAGGACCCCGTTGACCTCGGCCAGCAGGGTCGAGCCCCTGACCTCATCCCTGAGCGAACCGGGGGCGGCCGAGTAGAGGTAGGCGGCGCCGGCGATCCAGACCAGGGCGACCCCCACCGCGGCAATCAGGATCGCGCCCCCGGCTCCGTCGAGGATCCTGCCGAGTGGTCCCCGGACCGCCGCACTCCGCACCCCGTCGCCAACGCTCACCGCGATTCCCAGGGCGAGAGTGCCACCGAGCAGGCCGCCCAGAAGTGCAAAGAGGGGTGCGTACGGCGATCCCGAGCCTCCCTCCAGCAGAAGTGGCGCGGCTCGGGAGCCGAGGACCACCCCGATCACCAGGCCCCCGAGTCCAAGCACGCCGACGATCAGCCCCTGGCGGAAACCCCACACCGCGAGGACGGCAACGAAGGCAATGATTACCCAGTCGACGAGGGACATGAATCCCAATCTAACTACCGACCCCACCGGTAGATTCCCCCTTCATGGAGCGAAAGACTCGCCCCGGGACTGGGCGTTCGGTGCCCGATCCACGGTCGAACCCTCGGATCGCCGCCCTGCTCGCGATAGCGGCGATCTCCTTCATCGTCGGCGTGATCTCCGGCTGCCCCGGAAGCCCCAACCGGGACGCGGCCGAGCGATTCGTCGACGCCTGGTCGGAGGGCAACTACTCCGAGATGCACTCCGAGCTGAGCACCGCGTCGAAAAAGGCGGTTCCGCTCGAGCGATTTATCGCCCGGATCGGTGAATCGGAAGCCTTCGGGACGGTCGAATCGCTCGAGGGCGATGACGCCGAGGGCGATGAGGAAGTGGCCCTCGTCCCGATGACCCTGCGCACCCGCGCCTTCGGGACGATCGAACAGTCGCTCCGGGTCGAGTTCGGGGTGGATGGAATCGCCTGGCAGCCCAGTCTGCTCTTCCCGGGCCTGAGGGAGGGCGAGGAGCTGGTCCGCGAAACGGAGTTCGAGGAGAGGGCCCCGATCCTCGCCAGGGACGGCCAGGAAATGGCCACCGGCCCGGCCGAAGCCAGGGAGTACCCGCTTGGAACGGGCATGGTCGACGTGGTCGGGATAACCGAGGCGGCCGGGGAGGACATAGACACGACCCTGGTCGCCCAGGGGGTCGACCCAGGGGACTCGACCGGGGGAAGCGGGCTCGAGCTCGCCTACAACGGGAGGCTCTCCGGGAAGCCCGGCGGGACGCTCTCGGCCACCCCGATCGATGGGGGCGGTGATGAGCGGGTCCTGGGCGAGGGGAAGCCGAAGGCCGCGGAGCCCCTGAAGACGACGATCGACCCCGAGATCCAGGACGCTGCCGCGCTCAACATCTCGGGCTACATCGGGGGCGTCGCCGTCCTCGATGCCGAGAGTGGGGAGATAAGGGGGGTCGCCGGAGCCGCCTGGTCGGTCCTTCGGCCGCCCGGCTCGACCTTCAAGATCGTTACCGCGACTGCCGCGCTGAAGACCGGTAAGGCGACCCTCGATTCCGAGTACGAGTACGCGACTTACGGAATCGCCGACGGCCGGGAGATCAAGAACGCCGGAGACAAGCTCTGCGGAGGGGACTTCACCCAGGTTTTCGCCGACTCCTGCAACTCGGTCTTCGCCCCGCTCGGCGAGGAGGTCGGGGAGGAAGCGCTCAGCGGAACGGCGGCGCAGTTCGGGTTCAACAAGGTGCCCGCCGTCTTCGACGAGACCGGAACCGAACTCATCGACCCCCCCACTCCGACGATCCCCGAGCCCGGTGAGTTCGAGAGTGACCTAGGGGTGAGCTCGATCGGACAGGGCCTGGTCCAGGCGACACCGCTCCAGATGGCATCGGTCGCCCAGGGGATAGCCAATCGAGGCGTAGTGCAGCCGACACCGCTTGTCACCGAGAAGGGCCTCGGACCGAACCGGAAACCGGTCCGGGTCGCCAGTCCGGAGGTCGCCCGCCAAATGACCGGCCTGATGGTCGCCGTGGTGACGTCGGGTACCGGTTACGCGGCGGCGATCAGCGAGGGGCAGGTCGCCGGCAAGACCGGCACGGCCGAGATCGGACCAAGGGGCGACGGGAGCGAGGATCTGATCGAGGATGCCTGGTTCGCGGGCTTTGCCCCGGCCGACGACCCCGAGCTGGCGATCGCAGTCACCGTGGTCGACGCTTCCGGCTCGGGCGGTGAGGTGGCGGCGCCGATTGCCGGCGCCGTCCTCTCGGCAGGACTCTGACCTATCCCTCGGTCCGGCCCGACCGGGGCATGGGCAGTGTCAGGCCGGCCGTGACCAACGCCACTACGGAAGCCGGAACGACCAGCAGCCGACCGAGACCGGGCGCCGGAAGCTCCAGCCCGGCGCCGATCAGGGCGACCAGTCCGGCGACCGCGAGCACGGACCACCACGGTCCGATCACCTGACCAGGGCGTCCGGCGTCCGGAGCGGAGAGGACCGCCCCAAGGACCAGAAGCGAGACACCCACGACCAGCGGCAAGGTACCCAACGGTGAGAGCGCGCCCAGGACGCCTCCCGCGACGACCATCCACATCCCGATGACGGCGGCCGGGGCTGGCTCAGGTGTCGAGTTCGACCCGGACGACTTCCCCATCTTCCTCTCCGGGGATCTCCATCTCGATCGGCCGTAGCTCGAGCGTCGCCTGGTCGATCCGGTAGAGGAGCAGGGCCGCCTTGATCGGTCCGACCTGCGGGGTCGAGTCCTCGGCCGGGGCCTGGTCGCCCGGGCCGAGAACGCTCCCGGTGTCGAGGCGATAGATGCTCTCGGTCTCGAGGTTCTCGAACTTCTGACCCTCGGTATCGACGATCTCGAAGGTCTCGGGTATTTCGTGGCCCTTCTCCTCATCGGTGTTCTCGATCTCGACGAAGACCCCGAGGTAGAGCTCGTCGGGACCGGCGAGGCGCTGGCCCACCAGGTAGTCGCGATCCTCGACGTCGTATCGGTTCAGGGGCCTGGTGAAGAGGACGTTGTACTGGAGGGGACCCACCTCGAATGGCTCGCCCTCGACCACCAGCTCCTCACCACCGTGGGCCTCACCGTCCTTCTCGCCCGAGTCGGAGCCACCGCAGGCGACCAGCCCGAAAGGGGCGATGACCAGCGCCACAAGGGCGAGTGCGAGCCTGTTGACGAGACTCGTCGGGGAGGGGTCGGGACCGTGCGGAATACCGGACATCGGCCGTGGATTCTATTGGGACGCCCGGAACGAGGCGGTCAGGGGATACCCGTTTCGAACCGATTACCTCCGGCAACCTCTACTCGGGCGACCTCTTCGCCACCTCCCTCGACCTGCTCCCTCAACCGACCCAGGGCTGCCCGCAAGGCCCGCTCATGCCGCCCGGCGTGACCGGTGACCCGATCCAGAGCTCCGGCGGCACCGCTCACCTCGGTCCAGTAGGAGAGCCTGACCTGGCTCAGGCCTGCCGGGGTTTCCGACAACTCCCACTCGAAGCCGGCGGCAGTCTGGTTGCCCCGGCCCGTCTCACCGCGCTCGGAGAGCCGAATCGGCCGCTCCGTCGATACGAGGGTCATTCCCACCCAACCCCCGCGCTTGAACCGAAAACGGTAGCCGGCCCCCTCGCCCTCCGAGTCGAGGTCGAACAGGCGAAACTGCTCCATGTCCGGGCCGAAGATGACTGGCCTCGAGGCCACGTCGTTCAGGTATTCGAAGATCTCCTCGCGAGTCGCGTCGATCTCGGCTTCGGCGAAAACCGGTCCCATTTCGGCGATTCTAGGGAGGGAAACGGCGATCGGGCGCCGTCCCGACGCCGGTCTCGCTCCTTTGCCGGGGCAGGCTAGGCTGTCGGAATGGCCGTGACCATCGCCATCCTCTCCCAGAAAGGGGGAACCGGGAAGACGACCCTGACCCGGTCGCTCGCGGATGGACTGGGGATCGCAGGACTCAACGTCCTGACCGTCGATGCCGACCCCCAGGGGAACCTCTCCGAGTACTACGGAATACCGGCCGACGCCTTCCCGACGCTGGGTGAGGTCCTGACCGGGACCGAGTCGGCCCTCGAGGCGATCCACTCCGGTGTGATCCCGGCCAACCTGGGTCTGGCCGAGGCCGAACTGATCCTCGCCGGCAGGATGGGCCGCGAACTGACCCTGCGAAACGCGCTCCGCGACATCGCACCCAACTACGACGTGATCCTGATCGACTGTCCGCCCACCCTGGGCCTCCTGACCGTCAATGCCCTGGTGGCGGCCGACCGGGCAGTCCTTTCGACCGAGGCCGAGCACTTCTCCCGACAGGGTGCTGAGCAGGCCGTCGAGGTGATCGGGCTGGCCAGGGAAAACCTGAACCCCGACCTGGAGATGATGGGAGTACTCCTCAATATCGCTGACATGAGGACCAGGCATGCCCGCGAGACCCTCGAGGGCCTGAAGCAGCAGTACGGGGAGCTCGTCTTCGAAACCGTCATCCGGCGCTCGATCGCCTATCCCGAGTCTGCGCGGGCCGGCAAGTCGATCTTCGACTTCGACCGCCGGCGCTCGGTCGATTACGCCCGTCTGACCGAGGAGGTCCTGGAGCGGATGGGGCTCGAAGAGGAGCTGGCGAAGGCACGGAGTACGACCTCCTCGCTGGACTCGCGCCAGAATGAAGGGACCCGTCGGGAGCGGACTCCCAGGAAGAGGATTTCGCCCACCGAGGGAAAGGGCCGACCGGCGACCGCCAGCTCCGAGTGGGCCTGGGTCGAGGCGGATGGCCCCTCCATCTCGCCCATGCCGGGCGACTCCAGTTCGCTGCGCTAGACCTCGGGAACGTCGGCACCGACCGGGCTGAACCCGACCCGCCGGACCTCGGCCCAGTCGCCGCACCTCTGCCTCAGGTGCTCGACCACGGAACCGGTCTCCTGCCAGCCCGACCAGACCAGGACGGTCGGTCCGGCCCCGGAGATGGTTGCACCGATCGCTCCGCACTCCTCTGCCACGTCGACCACCTCCATCGAACGTGGGAAGAGGTGGCGGCGACGTTCCTGGTGGATCCGGTCGGAAAGGCCCTGCCCGATCAGGTCGAAATCCCCCCGGGCGAGACCCAGGGCAAGGTGGGCGGCGGCCGACGCGTTCGCGACCGCCTCCTCGATCGGAACCTCCGCCGGTACCGATTCACGGGCGAGGTTGGTGGCGACCTCCTCGGTCGGGATCACCAGCACCCCCTCGAGTCCCTCCGGTGCATCGATCCTGGTCGCCGACGGAAAGCCGGCCTCGGACGAACAGAGCACGAACCCCCCGTAGAGTGCCGCCGCGACGTTGTCGGGGTGGCCCTCGATCCCGGTAGCCCGCTCGAGCAGGTCGGGCTTCTCGAGACCCAGCTCGAACATGTGGTCGGCTGCCACCAGGCCGGCGACGATCGCTGCGGCCGAAGACCCCAGGCCCCGTGAGACAGGGATCTCCCCGCCGATCCTGAAAGCGATGCGATCCACCGGATGGAGCGCCGCGAATGCACGTACGACCAGGTTCTCCCTGTCGAGCTCCAGACCCGGAATCTCCGACTCGACCGAGAAGGCGTCGGCCTCGGCGACTTCGAGTTCGAGGTGGAGGTCCAGGGCAACCGCCATGCAGTCGTATCCCGGTCCGAGGTTGGCCGACGAGGCCGGGACCCTGACGACTCTTCTCCGCTCGGTCATACCGGGAAAGGTAGTGGGTAAGCCGAGCGGAGCACGGCGAGTTCCGCCGTGCTTCATCATGGACCGGTGGAAGGCATCGACAGGAACGGCCAGGGAAATGCCCCGGCCCTGCTGGTTTCGGACCTCGTCAAGCGCTACGCGACGGGGGTCGAAGCACTCAAGGGTGTCTCCCTGGAGATCCCCGACGGGAGCTTCTTCGGCCTGCTCGGCCCGAACGGTGCCGGCAAGTCGACCCTGATCCATTGCGCGACCGGTCTGGCGATGCCGACCTCCGGACGGATCGAGATCTTCGGGAACGACGCGATAACGCGCTACCGGGAGGCCCGTGAGGCCGTCGGATTGGCCCCCCAGGACCTCAACCTGGACTGGTTCCTCACGGTCGAGGAGACGCTCGACTTCCACGGCGGCTACTTCGGAATGCCGAAGGCCGATCGAGAAGAGCGGGTAGAGGAGTTGCTCGATGCGTTCTCCCTGGTCGACAAGCGAGACCAGCGCACCCGGACCCTCAGCGGCGGGATGAAGCGGCGCTTGATCCTGGCCCGAGCGCTCATGCATCGCCCCCGGCTGCTGATCCTCGACGAACCGACGGCCGGTGTCGACGTCGAACTCCGGCTCGAGCTCTGGCACTACGTGCAGGAGGTAAACCGCCTGGGAACCTCGATCCTGCTGACCACCCATTACCTCGAGGAGGCCGAGCAGCTCTGCGACCAGATCGCCTTCATCAACGACGGTGAGATCGTCGCTCAGGGAACCAGCCCGGAGCTGGCGGGACGGTTCGGGGTCGACTCGCTCGAAGATGCATACCTCGAGCTGGTCGGCCGGAAGGAGCTCTCCCGATCCCACCTCGGTGAGCTCGATGGGGCGGAGATCGAATGAGCCCGACTGCGATCCGCTTCCTCACCCTGGTCAGGAGGGAGGTCAGCCGGTTCGTCAAGATCAAGGGCCAGACCATCGGGGCCCCCCTGCTCGAGACCTTCCTCTACATCACCGTTTTCGGGGCGGCCCTCGGCACGCGGGTCGGTGACCTCCAGGGGTACGAGTACATCGTCTTCGTGGTCCCGGGCCTGATCATGATGGCCTGGGCGATCAACGCCTTCTCGAACAACTCCTCCTCGATCCTCCAACAGAAGTTCCAGCGGGCGATCGACGACCAGCTCTCCTCCCCTTCCTCACCAGGCCAACTGCTGACCGCACTGTCGCTGGGCGGATTCCTCCGGGGGCTGACCATCGCGGTGATCACCTTTCTGGTCGCGATGGTCCTGGTCGATCTCCCGGTCGAGCACCCAGCAATCCTGATCCTCGCACTTGTCCTGATCGGCTTCTTCTTCTCCCAGCTCGGTGTGCTGGTCGGGGTCAGGGCCGAGCAGTTCGACGACGTCTCCTTCATCCAGACCTTCGTCCTCACCCCTCTGATCTTCCTCGGTGGGGTCTTCTACTCGGCAACCCTCCTGCCCCAGCCCTTCCAGACCTTGACCGAGTTCAACCCGGTCTACTACATGATCTCCCTGGTCAGGTACGGCTTCCTCGGGATCGATGACATCGACGTCCTGCTCTCGATGGCGGTACTGACCGCAGTGACGGTGGGACTCTTCCTGTTCAACCTCCAGCTGTTCCGCCGGGGCTACAAGCTCCGCTCCTAGGAAGCGATCAGCCGGACCGATCGCCGAACACGGCCTCCTCGACCTCGGTCGGGTCGGTCGAGCACTCGATCACGCCCGGGGTCGAGGCGAGGGCCGTATCGGGATCCTTGAGCCCGTTGCCGGTCAAGACGCAGACGATCGTCCCGGGGGCCACGCGATCCCCGTCCGGTTCGATCCCGTGGACGAACAGCCCGGCCACCGAGGCAGCCGAGGACGGCTCACAGAAGACCCCCTCCTCCGAAGCCAGGAAGCGGTACGCCTCGATTATCTGCTCGTCGGTGATCGCCCGAACGCGTCCCCCGGATTCCTCGAAGGCAGCCAGGGCCTCATCGCCCCTGGCCGGTCGGCCGATCCGGATCGCGGAGGCGACCGTCTCGGGCCTGTTGACCGGCTCCCCGGTGACCAGCGGGGCAGCGCCCGAAGCCTGAAAGCCGAATAGAAGCGGTGCCGTGTCCCACTCGGTGAATCCCTTCCAGTAGGCGGTCACGTTGCCGGCATTCCCGACCGGGATCGCGAGGGCATCAGGCGGGCCACCGAGTTCCTCGATCACCTCGAAGGCAGCCGTCTTCTGCCCTTCGATCCGGTACGGATTGACCGAGTTGACCAGCTGGATCGGGAAGTTGTCGGCGAGGTGTCGCACCAGGACGAGGGCATCGTCGAAATTGCCGTCCAGGGCGATCACGCGTGCCCCGTAGATAAGGGACTGGGCGAGTTTCCCGACCGCGATCTTTCCCTGGGGGACGATCACCGCCCCGGTCAGACCGGCCCGGGCCGCGTAGGCGGCGGCGCTCGCGGCAGTGTTCCCGGTCGAGGCGCAGATCACGGCCTCGGCACCCTCGGAGAGGGCCTTCGAAACCGCCACGGTCATCCCCCGGTCCTTGAAACTTCCGGTCGGGTTGAGGCCCTCGAACTTGAGCAGGACCCGCGCCCCCACGCGCTCGGATACCCGAGGGGCCTCGATCAGCGGGGTCGAACCCTCGTTGATCGAAACGATGGGCTCTCCGGATCCGATCGGAAGGTACTCCCGGTAGCGCTCGATCAGGGGCTGGGCCATCGGCTCAGACGAACTCTTCCTCTATCACCCGGATGAATCTCGGTGGCGAGCGCATGTAGTCGAGGCCGGCGATCTCGGCCACCGCCGTGAGGAAGGCGTCTTCCGGGCAGCGGTGGACGACCATGACCAGGCGGGCCTCGTCCCCCATTCCCTTCTGGACCACGCTCCGGACCGAGACCCCAGCCGAGGACAGGAGCCTCGCGACCTCGGCCAGGACACCAGGCACATCCTCGACCTCGAGGTGCAGGTAGAACGAGGATTCGACGGCATCGAGTACCGAGATCTCGGACTCCACGGGCTCCCCTCCACCGCCGCCGTCGACGATCGAGATCAGATCGCCGAGGACCGCCGCGGCCGTCTGGGGCCCGCCGGCACCGGGACCTGAGACGGTCACCTCGGTGATCTCGGGCGCTTCGACGGTGACCGCGTTGAACGGGCCCTCGACCGGGGCGAGCGGATGCCCCGGGTAGAGGAAGCAGGGGAAGACCCGGACGGTCAGCCCGCCCTCGAGGCGCTCGGCCACGCCGAGCAGCTTCAGCGAAAGGCCGAGCTCACGGGCGTAGGCCAGATCGTCGGGCTGCACGGACTCGATCCCCTCGAAGGACACCTGGTCGAGGGTGACCGGTGCGTGGAACGCCAACCTGGCGAGGATCGCCATCTTCGCCGCCGCGTCCGCCCCGTTTACGTCCTCGGTCGGGTCGGCCTCGGCGTAACCGAGCTCCTGGGCCCGGGAGAGGGCCTCTTCGTAGGAAGCACCGGTCGAGGCCATCTCGGTGAGGATGAAGTTCGTCGTTCCGTTGACGATCCCGAAGACCCTGGTGAAGGGGACCGAGCCGAAGGCCTCCCGGATCGTCCGGATGATCGGCACAACCCCGGCCACCGCTGCCTCGAACCTGAGCTCGGTACCTGCCGCAGCGGCGGCCGCGAAGAGCTCGTCGCCGTAGCGGGCGACCAGCTGCTTGTTCGCGGTGACGACCGGCTTGCCGGCCTCCAGTGCGGCCAGGACGTATCGTCTCGCGTCGTCGACCCCCCCGATCAGCTCGACGATCACGTCCGATTCGGCGAGGATCTGGTCGAAGTCACCCTCGGAAGTGGTCAGCACCCCGGCGATCTCGAACGGGCGACCGCAGGCAGCCTCGATCTCGGGGCGACGCCCGGCGACGAGCTCCTCGAGGGCACTGCCGACCGTCCCCCGACCGAGCAGACCGATCTTCAGGGGATCGCTCACCGGTCCCTCACCATCAGGTCCTGCCAGGTCTCGCGGCGAACCACGGCCCTGGCGGAGCCGTCATCGAGGAAGACCACTGGGGGCCTGGGCATGCCGTTGTAGTTGTTGGCCATGGCGTATCCGTATGCACCGGTGGCGGGGATCACGAGGACGTCGCCGACCGCCGGGTCGGGCAGCGACACGTCCTGGATCAGGATATCCCCGGACTCACAGTGGGATCCGGCGACGGTGACCTCGGTATCGGGCTCCCGCTCCGGCCTGTCGGCCAGTATCGCCTCGTACCTGGCGTCGTAGAGCATCGGCCGCAGGTTGTCGGACATCCCACCGTCCACCGCGACGTAGGTCCTCACCCCTGGGATCCGCTTCACGGTGCCGATCGTGTACACGGTCAGCCCGGCAGTCCCGACCAGGGACCGGCCCGGCTCGACCTGAATCCTGACTCCATCACCGAAGCACCGCTTGACCGCCTCGACCTTGAGTTCGACGTACTCCTCGATTTCCGGGGGATCGTCTTCGCTCAAGTAGGAAATCCCGAGTCCGCCACCGAGGTTGACCACCTGACACCAGTCACCGGCGATCGTGGCCAGGGCCTCGACCGCGAGGCGGAACGGTTCGATCGCGAAGATCTGGGAGCCGATGTGG
>CAITDZ010000108.1 GCA_903891285.1 uncultured Solirubrobacterales bacterium | reverse complement strand
TCACCTCCCGCGGCCGCCGTCAGCTCGTCACAGATCGCAGTCACGTTTACCTCGGTGGGCGGTCCCCCGGTTGCGGCCTCGATGATCACTTCGATCGCATCCAGGGCGCGGTAGGCGAGATCGACGGTGTCGACTCCGAATCCGCCTCCTTCTGCCGCCGCCTTGATCAGTCCCTCGAGGGCGTGGGCGATCCGGTCGACCGGATCGAGCTCGACCGCCCTTGCACCGCCCTTGAGGCTGTGGGCAGCCCGCATCATCTCGTCGAACCTTCCCGAGGAGATGGCGTCCTCTCCGCCCGACTCGAGCGAGACCAGCCCGGAGGAGATGGTGTCGAGTTCGTCTCGCGCCTCACCAACGAAGAGCGAGAGCAGCTCCCCCCTGAGCTCGTCGTCGGGACGGAAGGCGCGGCTCATGTGCCGGAACCTAGCCGGGGATCCTCAAGCAGGAGTCCGGGGTCGATGACCCGGGGCCTGCCGGGAGGGGCCGGGAGCAACCAGGGCGGGTCACCCGGCTCGCGCTCGTCGGGGAGGTCCTCCTCCCCGGAGGCCTCGACCGTCCGCTCGACCCCCTCGACCAGCAGGCCGAACGATCGCCCTCCAGCCTGGAGTGCGATCATCACCGGCCGCTCGACCGGATCGGAATCGGACAGGATTCCGAGGTCGGTCACCGGGATCACCTCGCCCCGAAGGTTGGCCACCCCGACCCAGGCTCCGGCGGGGTCCGGGATCGGGGCCACTTCCGGGCTTTCGACGAGGCGGATCAGGCTCGCCTGGTCCAGGGCCTTCTCGCCACCGGTCAGCTCGATCAGGCCCGGGCTCTCGTCCATCCCCGGGTCAGTCCGTGGTCAGGGTGGAGGCCAGCTCCCGCAGCCTCTCCGCCAGACGGTCGAGTTCGGCGGTCGAGTTCGAGGAATGGTGGGCTTCGCCACGGACCTCGGCTGCCCTCTCGACCGACTCCTCCGCGACCTCCAGAACCACGTCGCTCGCCTCCGACTGGCTGGGAACGAAGTCGGCGATCTCCCGGGTCGTGCGCTCGGCCTCCCGGTTGGCCTCGGCCAGCTCGTCGATCGTCCTCGCCGCACTCGCAGCCCTTTCCCGTCCGCTGACCACGGCGTCGAGACCCTCGTGGGCCGAGCGTTCGGCAGTCCTGGTTGCCTTCTCGATTTCGTTCAGGATCGCTTGGATCTGGGCGGTCGCACGTTTCGAGCGCTCGGCCAGGGTCCTTACCTCTTCGGCGACAACGGCGAACCCGGCGCCCTGCTCCCCGGCCTTGGCCGCCTCGATGGTCGCATTGAAGGCGAGAAGGTTCGACTGGTCGGCGATCCCGGAAACGGTCGAGACGATCTCCCCGATCTGGTCGGTCTGGGTGGCAAGCGCACCGATCTCCCCCTCGAGTGCGCGGACCCTCTGCTCGATTCCGACCATCGCCCGGTCGACCTCCTCTGCGGCCCTGCGGCCACCTTCGCCGGCCTCTGCGGCCTTTCCCGCCTGCTCTGCGACCAGCCGGGCACTCTCGCCGATCCGGCCACCGGTCCTCCGCATCTCCTCGACCTGCTCGCGCATCCGCTCCATGCCTTCGACCTGCTGGGAGGCGAGTTCCTCGGTTCGCCGGGCGCGGGTCCTGCCCTTCTCGGCGCTTGCCTTCATGATCGAGGCTCCCTCCGCGACCTCGTCCGCGGTGGCCCGCAACTCCCGCGCCCTCCGGGTAAGTGCCCTGCCCACGAACAGGGCGATCAGCGCGGCCGCAAGCAGGATCAGGATCGAACCGAGGATCAGCCTCAGCCTGAGTCCCGAGGTGTCGGCCATCGCAACGCTCTTCTCCTGGGCCACGATCCAGATCCAGTCGAAGTCCGATCCGCCAACGTCCTTGAGATGGTCGAACCCGTAGATGGTCTCGCCCGAGAGATACCCCCCATCGGCCGGATCGTCGTAGGCCTCGGTCCAGCCGTTGCCCGGCGAGGACAGTGCCTCCTGGAGGACCTTGTCGCCTCTGAAATCGGTGTTCAGGTCGACTTTTCCGTCGGCACCGACGAGCACTCGCCCCTGTTCATCGGTGAGCAGGCCGATTACCTCCTTCGCGTCGGTTCGCCTTGCCTGCTCCTTGATTCCTGCGGCCAGGTATCTGGCAGTGACCGGCCAGTTCGGGAAGAGGGCCAGGACCCCGACGATGGTCCGATCCTTCCGCACCGTCGCAGCCGCAACAGGAGCGGGTGGGGCGGCATCGCTGCCCTCGACCTCGCCGATCACCCGTCGGTTCTCCACCCCTTCCAGGATCACTCCGGAGTCCCCACCACTGTTGTTGACCAGGGCGTCCTTGAACCAGGTCTCCGAACTGACGTCGACACCGGTGAATGTCGCGGGGGAGATGGGTCCCCTCGCGCCGGGAGGCTTCCTCGCCGCGGCGACCACCCGACCGGTGGTGTCGACCAGGATCGCCTGGCGATAGTTGGGCGCGAAGGCGATGAGCTCGCGGGTCAGGTTCCCGGTGGCATCCACGGGATTCAGGTCGCGCATCGCTCGCTCGGCCGCGAGCGACTGGGCCTGGTTTGTCAGGTTGACCAGGTCCTGTTCCGTAAAGATCGCGAGGAAGGAGGCGGAGGCGCTCAGATCCTCGCCGATACCCGTCTGTATCAGGTCGCTCGCCCTGATGAAGGTGAAGACCGAGACCACCGCGGTCGGGATGACCGCCAGGGCGATCAGCAAGGCCGGCAGCCTTCCCGGCGAGGAAAGCAGGCGGCTCCGTCGCGGGGCGGGAGGGGCTCCCTCCGACCCCCGATCGACTTCGTCCGGCTCAGTTCCCGGCAGGCGGAACATGCCGACTTACTCTACCCGTGATCGGGTACCTCGCCGGCCACCGGCCCTCCAGGGCCTACTCCGCGAACGACCAGACGCCCAGCGGCTGGTCCCTGCCCCGGATGTCGACTTCGTCGACGAAGACGAGGTCCTCCGGCGGGTCGAGCAGCATCTCCTTCGTGGTCTCCGAGCAGTAGAGCTGGTGGGGCGTGCCCTTGGTCATTCCTTCCAGCCTCGCCGCAGTGTTGGTCGTGTCGCCAAGAGCGGTGTACTCGAGCCGCCGCTCCGAGCCGACGTTCCCCGAGACGACCTCCCCAGAGTTCAGGCCGATCCCCATGCGGAAGCCTTCACCGAGCCCCTGCTCCTCCATCCAGTCCGAGAACCTCGGCAGGTGGACGTCCAGCATCGCCCTGGCCGCCCGGAGGGCCCGGTCGGCGTGGTCCTCCTGTTCGAGCGGAGCCCCGAAGACGGCCATGATCCCGTCGCCCATGTAGGCGACGACCGTGCCCTCCTCGTTGAGGATCGCTTCGGACATCTCGCCCAGGTAACGGTTGACGACCTCGATCACCTGCTCGGGACCCTGGTGTTCGGAGAACTGGGTAAAGCCCCGGAGGTCGGTGAACATGACGGTGGCGACCCGGGAGACTCCGCCCAGCTTCACGCCCTCGTCGCTCCGGGTGATGATCTGCTCGGCGACGGACTCGGGCACGAACCGCTTGAAGGCGTCGGCGAGCTTGCCGTAGAGCCGCTCGATCTCGACCCGCTGCTCGGCGATCGTCCGATGGAGCGCGGTCACCCGCTCCGCCGCGACCAGTCTGGTCGCCAGGGCCACCTGGTCGAGCGGCTTGACCAGGTAGTCGTCGGCACCTGCCTCCATCCCCTCGATCACCTCCTCGGAGGTGTCCTGGGCGGTCAGGAGGACGGTGTAGACGTAGCGTCCCTCGAGCTCCTTCCGGATCTTCTCGACCAGCTCCTCACCCCCCATCCCGGGCATCTGGCGGTCGGTCACGCAGACGTCGATCTCGGGATCGGCCTCGATCAGATCCCAGGCCTGCTCGCCGTCCTCGGCGAGGACGGGCTGGTGGCCGAGCGCTTCGACCGATCGCTCCAGCAGAAGGCGCCAGGTCGGTGAGTCGGTCGCGCAGACGACCTTCACCTCTCGGGCTCCCACCGGAAAGCGGACACGACCCGATCCTAGTCCCGGATGCCCGCGGAGGCGCCCGGCCGGGCCGGTCCGAGGACCGCAGGGCCGGTAACCTGACGGTCCCGGACGATCTCCGGACAGAGGCTTTCCCAAACGAACGAAGGAGTGATCCAGAGATGGCCTACGAACTTCCCGATCTGCCGTACGGATACGACGCGCTCGAGCCCCACATCGACGAAGCGACGATGAAGGTCCACCATGACAAGCACCACCAGGCTTACGTCGACAAGGCGAACGCCGCCCTCGAGGGCACCGAATGGGCCGATCTGGACGTCGAGGACGTGCTCAAGGATCTCGATTCCCTCCCGGCCGACAAGCAGGGACCGGTCCGGAACAACGCCGGCGGCCACTACAACCACTCGCTCTTCTGGGAGATGATGAGCCCGGACGGGGGAGGGGCCCCCGAGGGCGACCTGGCGGCAGCGATCGACGAGTCCTTCGGCTCCTTCGATGCCTTCAAGGAGGAGTTCAAGAACGCCGGGATCAACCAGTTCGGCTCGGGCTGGGCCTGGCTGGTCTGGGACGGCTCCGGTCTGGCGGTGGTCTCGACTGCGAACCAGGACTCACCCATCTCGGACGGTCAGGTGCCGCTCCTCGGTGCCGACGTCTGGGAGCACGCCTACTACCTGAAGTACCAGAACCTGAGGCCCGATTACCTGGATGCCTTCTGGAACGTGGTCGATTGGGACTACGTGGCCGATCGGTTCAACCAGGCCCGGGGCTGAAGCCGGGGGCGACACCCAAACAGCCCGGCAGGGCCGAACGGCTGCTCCGGTAGCCTGACTGCGCGATGCCGCATCCGAAGGCGAATATCCGGGCCGGGGTCGTCGCCCTTGCTGTCCTTGGTTCGGTGTTCCTCGCGGCCTGCGCGGGGTCCGACGACGGGGTCTCGACCTCTTCGACCCCCCCGGCTTCGGACTTTCCCGAGGTAGAGGGCAGGACGATCGAGGAGGTCTTCGCCTCGGAGCCCGAGAGCGAGTACGTCGTCTCACCGGCCGGACTCACCTTCGAGCGGGGGACCAACCGCTATGCCTTCGGCGTCTTCGAGCTCGACGGTACTCCTGTCGACGACGCCGAGGTCGCGCTCTACTTCGCAAAGAGTCCCAACAGCCCGGTCCAGGGTCCGCTGCCGGCGACCGTCGGATCGCTCGAGACCAAACCGGCCTACCGGGCGAAGGGTGCAGGAGCCCCCGGCGAGCCGCGCTCCTATTACAGGGTGGACGGTGTCGAGTTCGACCGCTCCGGCCCCTGGCTCGCGATCGCGATCGTCAACGCCGACGATGGCCCCCAGGCGACCCGCCTGCCGAGTCCGGTGGTCGGCAAGTTCCCGCTCGTGGCTGCAGTCGGCTCGAAGGCCCCGGTGATCAGTACCCCGACCGCCGATTCGGTGGGCGGTGACCTCTCGAAGATCGACACTCGTCAGCCACCCTCGACCCTCCACGGGACAGACTTCCAGGACGTGGTTGGGAAGAAGCCGGTGGTGCTGGTCTTCGCAACCCCGGCTTTCTGCCAGAGCCGGGTCTGTGGCCCTGTCGTCGATGCGACCGAGCAGGTCAAGGACGAGGTCGGTGACGGGGTCGAGTTCATCCACATGGAGATCTACGAGGACAACGATCCCGGCAAGGGCTTCAGGCCGCAGGTCCAGGCCTTCGGACTGCCAACGGAGCCGTGGGTCTTCCTGATCGGCTCCGACGGGCGGATCGAGGAGAGGCTCGAGGGGGCCTTCGGGGTAGAGGAACTCTCGGCCGCGGTCGAGAGGCTGAAGAGGTCCGAAGGAGCCTGACTATCCGGCCGCTCAGGCGGTCCAGGTATCGGCCGCGGCTGCCAGGCCGTCGATCGAGACGGGATCCACCGACTCGGATGTCCGGGCGGCTCGCGCCTCGTCGGGGAGGTGGAGCAGGCCTTCGGTGTCCTCGGCCAGGGGGATCCGGCTCATCGCCCGCTCGGTCATCGCGGTGATCGTCAGGCTCGGGTTGACCCCGGGGTTCGCCGGCACCGCCGAGCCGTCGCAGACCAGCAGGTTGCGGTAGCCCCAGGCCCGGTTTTCACCGTCGACGACCCCCTTTTCGGGGCTCTCGCCGACCACCGCGCCGCCGAGGATGTGGGCGGTGGTCGGGATGTTCAGGGTCGGTTCGGTGATCCCGCTCTGGGCGATGCCCCCGGTCCGCTCGGCGAACCAGTTGGTGACGTCCTCGGCCGCCTGGATGAAGGTCGGATTCGGTCGCTCGGGATCCTGCTCGGTCTGGAGCTTCACCCCGCGGCCGAACAGCTTGCGCCGGGGCTTCAGGCGCATTGCCGAGTCGAGCGACTGCATGACCAGCAGGATTACCGTGTTCCGCGACCAGTCCTTCGGCCAGAAGAGGAGCCGCGCGGTCTTCAGGGGATGTCGGAGCATCGCGCCCAGCCACTTGACCGGGCGGGTGAGGCGGGTTCCGTTGCCGGTGGCCATCGTGAACAGGCGGCTCATGATGCTTCCGCCTTCACCGTAGGTGACGACCTCGATGTGGGTGTCGGGGTCGGGGTAGATGCTCGAGGTGATCGCGATCGAGCGGCTGAAGTCGTATTCGCCGCCGGGGACCGTTACCGCCTGGATCGACTCGGAGTTGGACCGGACCACGTGGCCGAGGCGGTCCGAGAGCCTCGGCAGTGCTCCGGACTCGCGGCAGTCGGCAAGTAGCTGGTTCGTCCCGATCGCACCGGCCGAGACGATCACCCCGCGGGCGGTGATCTCCTCCCTGTCGCGCCGGATGATCGCCCCCGAGCGCTGCGTCTTCAGGCGATAGCCGTCGCTTCCGTCCTCGGCACTGAGGGGCCGGATCTCGGTCACCTGGCGCTGGGGCCTGACCTCGACCCCCAGCTTCTCGGCGAACCAGAGGTAGTTCTTGACCAGGGTGTTCTTCGCTCCGTGTCGACAGCCGATCATGCAGGAGCCACACTTCATGCAGCCGGTCCGGTCGGGCCCCTCGCCACCGAAGTACGGATCGGACACGGACACGCCTGGACGATCGAAGAAGACCCCGACCTGGGTGTTGGAGTAGGTGTCGTCTGCGCCGGTCTCGGCCGCGTACTCGTGGAGCAGCCGGTCGGCCGGTCCTTCGTCCCGGTACAGGGTGACCCCGAGCATCCTCTCGGCAGTCAGGTAGTGGGGACCCAGCTCCTTCTCCCAATCGGCCATCTCGCCCCACTGGGGCGCGGTGTAGAAGGCCGGCCGGGGCCGGTAGAGCGTGTTCGCGTAGCCCAGGCTGCCGCCACCGACGCCGCTCCCGGAGACAACGAAGAGGTCCTTGAACGGGGTCATCCGCAAGACCCCACGCAGCCCGATCCGGGGCATCCAGAAATACCGGCGGAGGTTCCAGGCCGATTCGGCGAAGTCCCGGTCTCGGAACCTGCGCCCTACCTCGATCACCGCAACCCGGTACCCCTTCTCGGCGAGCCGGAGGGCCGAGACGCTCCCACCGAACCCCGAGCCGACGATCACCCAGTCGAAGTCGAAGTCCTCGCTGTTGCCGGGGAGGCCATCCCCACTTGCCGTTCCGGATGGCTGTTCACCGTTGAGCTTCGCGGCACTCTCTGCCATAGCGGGGATTCTAGTCCCGCCGTGAGCGACCTCGCCGGCCGCGTCGAGCCGGCCCCGGGATCGTCGGTGACCCTGCGGGCGGGGTAACGGACAGTTCAGATCGCACCCGATCGACGCAACCCCGGGGACCC
>CAITDZ010000107.1 GCA_903891285.1 uncultured Solirubrobacterales bacterium | reverse complement strand
TACGGAGGGGGTGGGATTCGAACCCACGGTACGCCGAAAGACGCACAACGGTTTTCGAGACCGCCCCATTCAACCGCTCTGGCACCCCTCCGGGACTGCCTAGGCTAGCGACCACGGCCATTCGGGGCCGGACCGGCCCTGGGCCTGCATCCGGGGCCGGGTGGGCGCTCGGGTCGGCTACCCTGCGAAGACCCGGAGAGGTGTCCGAGCGGCTTAAGGAGCGCGACTGGAAATCGCGTGGGCGGGATCTCTCGCCTCGTGGGTTCGAATCCCACCCTCTCCGTTCCCAGAAGGCACCCCGAACTGGACAGTGCCCTACCTTCGGCCAGCGAAGAACTCTGTCAGGAGCGCACCGCACTCCTCGGCCATCACCCCCGACTCGACCTCGGGGTGGTGGTTGAGCGCAGGTTCGGTTAGTACGTCGAGAACCGACCCGGCCGCTCCCGCCTTGGGATCCGAAGCGCCGAAAACGACCCGGGGTATCCGGGCGAGGACTATCGCCCCGGCGCACATCGCGCAGGGCTCGAGGGTTACGTAGAGGGTGGTCCCCGGCAGGCGCCAGCCGCCGAGGATCCGGGCGGCCTCGCGGATCACAAGTAGCTCTGCGTGGGCGGTCGGGTCGCGGTCGACCTCCCGCCGGTTGCCGGCCGCGGCGAGCAGGGTCTCCCCCTGGTAGATGGCTGCCCCTATGGGTGTATCGCCGTGCTCGGCCGCCGCGCGGGCCTCTTCCAGGGCCAGGGACATCCGGTCCCGGTCCTCAGCGACCACTGGAATCCCCCCGACCCCGCTGCCCTTGGGCCGGTCAGGTAGTCCGGGCGATGAAGACCGAGCAGGGTGCGTGATGGCTCACCTTGTTCGGCACCGAGCCGAGCAGGTAACGCTTGGCCCCGGTCATCCCCTTGTTGCCGACCACGATCAGGTCGGCCTTCGAGTTCTCGGCGACGTCCAGGATCGCATCGGCCGGGTCGCCCTCCATCGGATGGGGCCGGATTTCGACACCCACCTCACCGGCGATCCGGGCGGCCGCCTCGATCGCAAAGTTCGCATCCTCACGCTGACCGAACTCATAGCTCACATCGTCCGGGGCGGCGCTCCGCTTGGCATCGGACCTCCAGGCCGGAATCGGTTCCGCGGCACAGACGACCTCGAGCTCCGCTCCCGACATCTTCGCTATCTCGGCTGCCTGACGGACGGCCTCTGCGGCCGTGTCCGAGCCGTCCGTTCCGACAACTATCCGCTTGAAGATCGACATCTGCCCTCCGTTCGCCCGAATCGTCCGTCCGATCCTACCGCCGCCCGGGACCTCCGGGGGCAGCTACCTGGGGAACTCCGTTCCCTGTGGCAGACCACGGAAGCCGCTCCCGAGGATCTCCTCCGGCGTGGTCGCCAGACGGTAGGAGCCGATCGCGATCGAGGCAAGCGTTGCCACGAGGATTACGATGAGCAGGTAGCGCCAGGTCGCCGGCATCCTGGCGAGGTTAGAAGATGGGGCCGGAAACCGGAGCCGAGGAGACGCTGGTGGAGACCGAAGTCGAGAAGGACCAACCGCTGCCCGCCGGGGTCGAGGCCGTCGCCGACGGCGTCTACCTGATGAAGGGGGACCTGAAGGGCGGGATGAACATCTACTTCATCCGCGGACCGGAGGGTGAGCTGGTCCAGTTCGATGCCGGCACCCGCTCGATGACCAAGAAGAACATCAAGGCGGCAAGGGCATTGGGCGGACTCGACCAGGTGGTCGTAAGCCACGCCCATGCAGACCATCGGGGGACTGCTCCGGGCCTGCTCACCCCGGTTCTCTGCCACCCCGACGAGGTGGGGGACCTCCGTTCCCCGGCTTCGATCGCCGGCTACATGGATCTCTCCGAGCTCGACGTCACCCCGATCGCCTGGCTCTACCGGTTCCTCCTGCCCTGGTGGGACGGCGGTCCGGTCGAGCCGGCCGGGACCGTCAAGGAAGGGGACACGATCGCCGGGTTCGAGGTGATCCACTTCCCTGGACACGCCCCGGGCCTGATCGGCCTCTGGCGGGAGTCCGACCGGGTGGCCCTGGTCAGCGACACGGTCTACCTGGTCGACTCGGCCCGACTCAAGCCCCTGCCCGAGGGCGAGGCGAGCGTGCCCCACCCGGCCTGGGCCTGGGACCACCAGAAGGCGAAGGAGTCGGTCCGCAAGCTGGCCGAGCTCCACCCCGTGAAGGTCCTGGCGGGCCACGGCGACCCCCTCGACATGGGGGGCGAGGACCTCCACGACACCCTGATCGAGGCCTCGAACAGGTTCTGAGCCGGTGGTCGAGGCGGTCGTAACCCTCCTTCTGGTGCTGGCCGGTGCGGTGTTGACCGGGGCGGCGATCGAGGCCCTGGTCGGACGGACCGAGTCGACCGGGCTCGAACCCGCGATCGGCCTGGCCGCCCTCTTCCTGGCCGGTGGTCCGATCGCCCAGGTGCTGGGGATCAGGCCGGCCGTCCTCGCAGGCTTCCTCGCGCTCGCAGCGATCGTGGTCCTGGGGCTGAGGAGAGGCGGATTTCGGCTGGTGCCGGGGGCGGGCGGACTGTGGATCGCCGCGGGGGTGACCGTCCTTCTGCTCCTGGTCCCCTTCGCGACCAACGGGTTCTGGGGCCTGCTCGGGGTCGGCTACAACAATGATCTCGGCCTCCACCTGGCCTGGGCCGAGTCGATCAGGTCCGACTTCGGCACCGCGCCGAGCACCGGCTACCCCCTCGGGCCACACGCCCTGGCGGCAACCCTCAGCCTGCTGCCGGGGTTCGGACTCGGAGAGGTCTTCGTCGGGATGATCATGGCGACCGGTGTGGTCGCCGTGATGACCGGGTACGCGGCGCTATCCAGGCTCGGCGGTGGCCTCCGGGTGTTCGGCGCGGTCCTGGTCGGCCTCGCCTACCTGATGGCCTCCTACTACGCCCAGGCAGCCTTCAAGGAGATGGCCTCGGCCGCCTTCGTGCTGGCTTTCGTGCTGGCCCTTCCGGTGGCACTCGAACGGGCGGGCGGCGGGGACCGAGGGGCAAGGCTCCGGGAGGCCGTCGTCCCGGTCGTCCTGCTGGCCGGCCTGGTCGCGGTCTACTCCTTCCCCGGCCTGACCATCCCGGTCGTCTTCACCCTCCTCTGGCTGGCCCTGGGACGGGAGCGGACGGGGCCGATCGCACACAAGGGCTGGATCTGGGCCGGGGTCGGGGCGGTGGTCGTCGTCCTGATCCTCGCCTTCCTCGGCCCGTTCGGCTTCGGCTCGATCTTCTCCGAGGTTTCCGGCAGCGATACCTACGGGCCGGTCTCCCCGGTCGAGGCGCTCGGTACCTGGCTCAGCCCTGACTACCGTCTGAAGAGCACGATCGACACCCCGGTCCCGGGCCTGATGGCCCTGCTCGGCATCGTCGCCCTGCTGGCCGCGCTCGTCTGGTGGGCGCGCCGGGGCCGCTCGCCGCTGACCCTGGGGCTGGGGGCAGCGATCCTGGTCTACCTCCTCTCCCTGCCGTGGATGGGCGACTACTCGCTGGCCAAGATCCTGGTCCTCTCCTCCCCCCTGGCGATGGCGGTGATCCTGACCGGACTCTTTTCCCGGCCGGCCCCGAACGACGGCTGGCTGGCTGCGGGGCGGACCGGGCTCGCCTGGATCTTCGTCGTGGTCGCGTCGGCCTCGAGCCTGCTCGTCCTGCGTGACGCGCCGGTCGGACCGTCCGAGCGAACCGACGAGATCGCCCCGATCGCCGAACGGGCCTACGGCGGCCGGGTGCTGTTCGCGACCCAGGACCGGTTCGCCGCCTACAAGCTCCCGGGTTCGAAGGTCTTCATCCCGCTCGCCGAGTTCCCGGACTCACTCGTGACCCAGAGCCAGAAGAAACCCTTCCGGGGCGTCCTCGGCGAAAGTGCGGTCGACTTCGATTCCTTCACCAACCGGACGCTGGGCAGGTTCGACTACGTGGTCACAACCTCGGCCTTCTGGAACAGCCAGGCGCCGCGCTTCTACCGGAAGGTCCTCGAGACCCCGTCCTGGGTTCTCTGGGAGCGGACCGGCCGGTCCCGGCCAAGGGGCACGCTCTTCGAGGGAACGATGGCGGCCAAGCTGGCCGACTGCTCGACCCCCGGTGCCCGGTTCTACTCCGGGCTGGACGGCTACGCGGTCCTGATGCCCGAGACGGTGGTCGGGTTGAGGGAGGACTGGCAACCGGAGTCCGTCCTCCGGCCGGGGCGCTCCGGTTCAGTCGAGCTCCGGCTCGGACGAGGGGACTGGAAGCTCTCGCTCCAGTACTTCACCCCGTACGAACTGACGCTGACCGGCCCGGGCCTCCGGAAGGAGCTCGAGCCGACCCTCGACAGCCTCCGGCTGGCGAATCAGGAGAGCGGGGCGTTCGGCCCGTTCTGGGACGCCGGGGAGGTCTCGATCGGGAAGGCCGGGAAGTACCGGTTCGAGGTCGCGACCCCCGAGCCCACCTTCCTCCAGCGCCTGGCCGGATACGACCGAAGGGCCGTGCTCGGCCGGCTGGTCGCCACCCGGGACGAGCCGAGGAAGCGGGTACCGCTCTCGGGGATCTGCGGCAAGTGGGTCGACTACTACGTGCTCGAGGGAAAGCCGCCGGCCCGGTAGGGATCCGCCCAGGCGGACGGCTCAGTCGGATTTGCCCTCGTTGCCCTCGTTGCCCTCGGATCCGTCCTTTCCGTCCGTGGGCTTCGCCGGTGACTTTCCCTTCCCGAACTTCCCGCCACCGGCTTGACCCGGCCCACGGCCGAGGTTTCCGACGATCAGGGCTACCACGGTGACCAGGTAGATCTGGCCGATCAGGGTCAGCATCCCGGTCATCCCACGGCCGAGGTCGGTCGCCGGGGTCAGGTCGC